>JBFIPX010000022.1:0-30631 GCA_041609895.1 Rhodothermales bacterium | reverse complement strand
CCGACCGGCCGTGTCGACATACTGGCGCCGCCCGGTGTAAAACGGATGGTTGGTCTTGTCCACTTCCGACACGTACGTCTCGGTGTCCATTGTGGAGCGCATTTTGACGACCGTGCCGTCGGCAAGACGTACGTCAATCAGCTTGTATTCGGGGTGCAGATCTTTTTTCATCGCGACACGGACCGTCTGGGTAATCGGGAACCTGAAAAGTATCAATTAAGGCTCCTGAATGCAATTCCCGGGTAGCCGGATCCCCCTTAACGCTCAAATACCGAAATACTTCACACCGGGAGTGTAAGGAGCGATGACGCCACTACTTCAAACCGGCCTCCAGCTGGGAAATGCTGTCTCGCAGCTCGGCGGCGCGTTCGAATTCGAGGTTCTCGCTGGCCTCAAGCATCTCCCTTCGCAGGTTCGAGATGAGGTCTCGTTTCTGGTCGTCCGTCAGGTAGCGCGCAACCGGGTCCGCGATCGCAAGCACCTGCGCCGAGTCGTCTCTACGCCCAGACGACGGCCCCCCCGCCTCACTTTTCTCGTTTGCGATTATGGTGCCCTGGAGAATTTGATCGTGCGACTTCAGTACGGTTCGAGGAATGATCCCGTGCTCTTCATTGTATGCAAGCTGAATCGCGCGACGCCGATTCGTTTCATCGATCATCCGTTTCATGGAGCCGGTCACGGTGTCTCCGTACATCACGATGAGGCCGTTCACGTTTCGCGCTGCACGCCCCGCCGTCTGGATTAGCGATCGATCGCTTCGAAGAAAGCCCTCCTTGTCGGCATCGAGAATCGCCACGAGTGACACCTCCGGCAGGTCCAGGCCTTCACGCAACAGGTTGACGCCGACAAGTACATCAAATCCACCGAGTCGTAGATCGCGCAAAATTTCAACTCGCTCGAGAGCGTCGATGTCCGAGTGAAGGTAGCGAACACTGATTCCATACGAATCGAGATAGTCGGCGAGGTCTTCCGCCATGCGCTTGGTCAGCGTTGTGACAAGAGCCCGTTCACTACGGCCGACCGTCTTCCGGATTTCCTCTAGCAGATCGTCTATCTGATTCTTGGTGGGTCGAATCTGTACCTCGGGATCTGGTATCCCGGTGGGCCGAATGATCTGCTCGACGATCACGCCCGAACTCTTGCCAAGCTCGTAATCCCCGGGTGTCGCACTAACATAGATCACCTGATTCTGAGCCGCCTCGAATTCCTCAAATGTCATTGGGCGGTTGTCCAACGCGGACGGCAGCCGGAAGCCGTGTTCGACGAGGGTGAGTTTGCGCGCGCGATCTCCGTTGTACATCGCGCGAACCTGTGGGAGTGTCACATGACTCTCGTCAATGACGAGTAGGAAGTCATCCGGAAAATAGTCGAGCAGGCAGTGGGGCCGCTCACCCGCCGTACGCCCTGACAGGTGTCGAGAGTAATTCTCAATACCGGCGCAATAGCCAACCTCTCGCATCATTTCAATGTCGAATAAGGTGCGCTGCTCCAGCCGCTGAGCCTCCAACACCCTTCCGTCTTCGCGCAGCACCGCCAAACGCCACCTTAGCTCTTCCTCTATCGACTTGATGGCGCCTTCCAGTTGATCTCTTGGCGTTACGAACAGCTTCGCCGGGTAGATGGTGAAGTAACTCTCCTCCGACTCTGTTTGGCCGGTCAGGGGGTCGAACACGCTGATCCGCTCGACCTCGTCCCCCCAGAACTCGACGCGATAAGCAAGGCTTTCCATGTAGGCGGGAAATACCTCGACGACGTCTCCACGGACCCTGAATGCACCGGGCGTAAACTCAGTATCGTTCCGGCTATAGTAGATGTTTATGAGGTCGTGCAGCAGAGCGTTTCTTTCATACTCCTTTCCCTTGGTAAGCTGTACGACCTGCGCCCGGTATTCGTCCGGCGAGCCGATGCCGTATATGCAGGAGACACTTGCGACCACGATGACGTCGGAGCGATCGGACGTGAGCGCACTCGTGGCGCGCAAGCGAAGCCGGTCGATCCGGTCGTTGATCGACATGTCCTTTTCGATGTACGTGTCGGAATGAACGATGTACGCTTCAGGCTGATAGTAATCGTAGTACGAAATGAAGAACTCGACGGCGTTTTCGGGGAAGAATTGCGTCAATTCAGCGTAGAGCTGCGCTGCGAGCGTCTTGTTGTGGCTCATGACGAGCGTTGGACGACCTCGCTCGGCAATGACGTGGCTGATCGTAAAGGTCTTGCCGGTACCGGTGGCCCCAAGAAGTACCTGATGGGCGTCGCCCCGATCCAGCCCGCCTACGAGCTCACGAATTGCACCGGGTTGGTCGCCCGTGGGCTCGAAGTCAGCACGTATCAGAAAGCGCTTGTCGGTCGGGGAGTGCGTCATCCGGCGAGGCGTCAATTTCATCGAGGGGGCTGATATAACAGGTATTGATGGCTATGGTTGCGGATTTCATACGATTAACGCGTCGCGCCGCGTGACGGTATACCGTGGCAACGGTACATTGTGTAATTACCTCGACTGAATAATTCTTCCTCGACTCATCTTGCGTTCTTTTGTCGACCGCCGTTTCACGGCGGCTCTCGCTGTGGTACTGGTCACTTCGATAGACTTGACCCCCGGCTTCTCTCAACTTTCCGCGCCTGTTGAAGACGTTGACCGCACACGCAACGTCCATGTGATTGGTCGGCTGGATCCGGAGTTGATCGGAAGCACGGGATCTGACGGTGTTGAGATTGTCTTCGCGCAGCACGCGGCCAGGCCATTTGCCTACACCGCCGCCGGAGATCGCGTGTCGGTCATTGATATTTCCAATGAGAGATCACCGTCCGTAGTTGCGGTGTCGCGAGTTCCGTCACATGGGGGCGTTCGGGTTGCAGATCTGGAACTTGCGATGATTGGGGATCGACATCTGCTTGTGGCGGCGCTGGAATCGGACCAACCCAACGATGTTCCGGGCATGGTCGTCTTCGACTTGACTGATGCCCGTGGAATTTCTTCGGACCCGGTTGCGAAATATTCTCCCGTTGGTCCCTCCTCGCTGTCTGCGATCTTCGCCTACAAGCATTCTTCCGGCTCAGCCATCCTGTTTGCGACCGGAGGTGGCGACATATTGGCTCTGGATTTGACCGCATTGATGACGGATGGTGATCCGCTGATCGGACGCTATCCGACTCCTGAGCTGATTGATACGATGTATACCGGCTTCAGGGACGTATACGCTGCGTTTGATCCTGTTTCGCAACAGGACAGGCTCTACGGTGCCGGCGCCGGCGGCTACTACATCTACGATGTTACCGATCTCTCCTTACCCTCGGTGGAGGCGCGCGTCAGCGCTGCGGCCGTCCGCCTGGGCACCAGGATTGCCGCAACGCCGGATGGCAGACATCTTGTTACCGCAGCCGACTATCGGACGACGCCAATCTACATCTTCGACATGTACCCTGTCCTCGAAGGGCAGCTTCCGTCTGTGCGCACCTCAATTGGAGCGTGGACCGCCGACTGGAGAAATCGATCGCGCGCTTTCGAGTTGCGATGGCCCTATGTCTTTGTGGCGGCTCTCCATGACGGGTTCCAGGTGTTCAACATGCGAGATCCGACCGAGCCGTACACAGTCGGATACGTCCGCACGTGGACCGGCGATCTTCCCGGGATAAGCGAACGGGATCGAGAAGAAGAAGGCGCGTGGAGTATTGATGTCCGGAATCATGACGGTCTCGTTGGCGTCACGGACCGGCAATCGGGACTTTGGCTCCTGAAGGTAGACGGGTTTGAGGGATGGCATGGACATGGTTGGGGCGTCCCAAATGCCTCCTCTGTGCAAGATTGGCAGAACGGTCCGGATGGTGCCCCGCAAAGAGATGGTGCCCCACAAAGAATCGACAAATGAACATCGCATTGCACAGTAACACGATATGCATAGCCGTCTTCCTCGCTTGCGCGGCACCAGTTGGGATGACTGCTTTCGGGCAGGCTTCTCGGGGAATAGTCCACCCGCCGCATCCACCTCCGCCCGGTGAGCAGGGCAGTCCGAACATGCGCGTTATGACTCACATACCGCTTGGCGCTCCACACTCCGTCTCTGACATCGAGGTGGAGCAGGATATGTCGAGGCCTTACGCATATGTTGCGCGCAGAATGGCTGAGATCGGGTTTGACGTCATCGACCTGTCCGATCCCGACAACGCGCGGATCATTCACCGCTGGCGAATCGAGGATCCTGACCTCCACATCGGAGGCGCGATGGACGGTCGATACTTCTCGCATCGCGGAAGGAACTACTACGTCCAGTCGCTTCAGCTGCAGCCAGGCACGCCGAACGAGGATGTCGGCGCAATCATCTTTGACGTCACCGATCTGCCCGATCCGGCCGGCGTGAGGGAGGTCGCCCGAATCCGACAGACCGACCCGGTCGGCGGCTTCCACAACATCTTTGTATACAGGCATTCCAGCGGCACACCACTCCTGTTTTCGACCTCCGGATCCTACGCCAAGATTTTTGACCTGTCCCGGTTTGTCGACGAGCCGTCTGCCGATCGTGAGGCCCCCGTCGAGGGCGAAGACTTTGCGTTGGTCGGCAGAGTGCCGATAGGAGAAACGCACAACCCGTGGTCGCCTGGTTATCACGACATGTACGTTGGATACCATCCGGATAGCGGTCAGGATCGTTTCTACGGCGCAGGCGGCAGTGGATTCTACGTCTTCGACGTAACGGACATGGAAGAGCCCCGTCATCTCGCGAGTATTCTCGACGTGCCCGGCGTGGCCTGGGGTCATACCTTCACACCGACTCCCGACGGGCGATATGCCGTTGCCGAAACTGAATTCCAGTATCAGCCTCTCCGAATATTCGATCTGAAGCCTGCGCTAGATGGCGAGGTCGACAAGATCGACTATCCGATTGGTGTCTGGCAGGCCGACTGGAAGACACTTGCCCACAATCATGAAGTGCGCTGGCCGTATGTGTTCGTTGCAGGCTACGAGACCGGATTGTCGGTCTTCAACATGGAAGACCCTAAGGACCCGTATACGGTCGCATACTTCGACACGTTCGACGGACCCCACAACAGGCGTTCGGCCCGGCGGGAGGGTTCGCCCTATACGTGGGGAGTCTACGATGGTGCATGGGGCATCGACGTCCGAAATGCCGACGGTCTTATTGTCGTGAGTGACATGACAACCGGGTTTTGGGCGTTCAGAATGGACGGATTCGACGGCTGGAGCGGAGACGATTGGGGCGTGCCCGACGTCTCAAGCGCGCAACGCTGGGACTGACCAAAACTCGATACACTGACAGAAACCGCGCACGATATGGAGACCGACATTGCAAGCAACATCGGGACTGATCCGGAAAGTCGCGAAGTAACAAGAAACGATATACGGGTTACCAAAATGACCATCGCCAGAGCGACTATGGCGGCAGCGTGCCTTACTATCATGTGCGCGCCCGCCTCCGCGCAATGGACGCCGCTCGAAAGAGGAAGCGCAAATATCGAGGTGCTCTCGCATCTGCCGCTGGGACCGCGCCTGTCAATCGCCGATCTCGATATGGAGCAGGAGCTTTCGCGGCCGTTCGTCTACGTCAGCCGTATGATCTACGGTGAGACCGGACCGAAGGGCACCGACATAATCAGCATCGAAGATCCTCGAAATCCCGAACTCCTCCTGGAGTGGCGCATCGAGGATGAGGATCTGCATCTACCGCGCGGTGCCACGGACGTTAAGTATTTCAAACATCGGGGCCGCTACTACATCGTCCAGGGATATGAGTTTGGTCAGGGTGGACCCAACTACGACCTCGGTGCAGTCATTCTTGATGTGACCGGATTGCCGGATCCGTCGACCGTCAAAGAAGTCGCAAGAATTTACGAGCCCGAGACACCGGGAGGCTTCCACAACATATTTGTGTACAAGCACTCCGACGGCCGCCCCCTTCTGTTTACGACCCTGAGTGGCCCGGGTGCTAATGTGTACGATCTTGCCAAAGTTGTAGAAGGAGATGTTGAAGGTGCGTTGATCGCAAGCGTTCCACTACCGGAGACGCCCTACGCAGCCGTTCGCGGCAGAGAGGCGACGTACCACGACTTTTATGTCGGATATCATCCGGACTCGGGAGAGGATCGCTTCTATGGCGGAGGCACAGGCGGCTATTACGTTTATGACATTTCGAATCTCGACGAGCCGCGATTGCGAGCCACGCTAACCGGTATCGACGGTGTGACCTGGGGACACACGTTCACTCCATCACCCGATGGACGGTATGTTGTAGCAGAGGCAGAGTACCAGTACGCTCCACTGCGCATCTTCGATCTGCAGCCGGCGCTCGATGGCGATGTGGCTACAATCTCCGAACCCATTTCTGCATGGACCGCTGACTGGCGACATCTCTCACATAATCACGAGGTGCGGTGGCCGTACGTATTCGTCTCCGCTTACGTTGACGGGTTGCAGATCTTTTCGCTGGAGGATCCGCACAATCCTGTCACGGTTGGATACTACGACACGTATATCGGTCCCCTGAACAAGGTCAGACCGGCCGTTCTCAACGGTGCATTTGGAGTCGACGTGCGGAATGCCGACGGTCTTATTGTCGTGAGTGACTTCTCGAGTGGATTCTGGGCTTTTCGAATGGAGGGATTCTCGGGTTGGAGCGGCAAGGACTGGGGTGTGCCGGACATTTCCAGTGTCCAGCGTTGGGACGATGGCCCCAAGGGCACACATTGAGGTGACCCGGGTGGTCTGGACTGTATTTCATCAGACAACGATCTGAATCGTGGCGACAATTCTCCTTCTGGCCACAGTGTTGGCTTCGATCCCCGGCACAGTCGATGGACCGCGATCCGGTGCATCGTACGGCAACGCCGCCTGTGCGGCCGCCGACCCTGATCCGCCGGCCTACTATCGAATTGCTTTGGTCCCGACCGGCCGGGTGCCGGGAACGGCCCGGGCAAATGCTTTTGGTGACGTCCTCTTCACGACCTCCCCGTTCGGCGTTTCCGTCACGTCGGATGGCAGTTATAGCTACGAGCTAAAAGTAAGCGTTGACGGTTCCAGCTACAGAGGACCGGGCCACTTTGTGGGATGGCTGGCTACGTCGGATCTCAAGCAAGTGAAGTGGTTGGGTCCCCTCGGGGATGACAATGCGATCTCGAGTACCGTTGAGTGGAACAAGTTCCTGGTGATCGTAACCCTTGAGGCGAGTGACCAGCCCGCCAGTCGGTGGCAAGGCCCAGTAGTATTCCGCGGCCTGTCGCGTAGCGGTCTGATGCACACGATGGCTGGACACGGCCCGTTCTCCCGTGAACCGTGCGCGACCTTTGGCTACTAGTTCGGGACGATACATAGCAAGTTTGTCGCCGCTTCCGGACCGCATGATCGGATTCCTTTGGGCTGTGATCCTGGCTGCCGCACCGGTGACAGTCGCGATGGGGCAAGGCCACGATGGTCACATGATGCCGCATGCCGAGCATGGCGGAAATGCTGCAGTTTGGCGCATGCCGCCGATGGACATGTCGATGCCGATGCTTCCGGGCCTCGAGAACGCGCTGCCACCAGTCGGTCCGTTTCTTCCCGCCGCCGGCGTCGAGATAGCACAAATACTCGAAGCGCGTCCAGGTGAACAGGTCGAGCTGAACGACGGCGACACGCTCGATGTCGTCGTGTCGCTGGTGCGACGCCACATCGCCGGCCACGACATGATCATGTACGGCTACAATGGCCAGTATCCCGGCCCATTGATTAAGGCAAGTCGAGGTTCGACTATCTATGTAAATGTCGAGAACCGCATCGTGCTGCCAACCACTGTCCACTGGCATGGAGTTCGGCTGGACAACGCATTCGATGGTGTGCCTGGTGTGACCCAGGCACCCATTGAGACGGGCATGACTTTTCTGTACGAGATCAAAGTGCGCGATTCGGGCATCTACTGGTACCACCCGCACATGCGCGAGGACATTCAGCAGGACCTCGGATTGTACGGCAACCTGCTCGTCGTTGACCCCGATCCAGGTCATTTCGGACCGGCTAACCGCGAGGAGGTGTTGATACTCGACGACCTGCTTGTCGACAACGCGGGGCCGCTACCTTGGGGCGATGAAGCGCCGACGCATGCACTCATGGGTCGATTCGGGAACGTTATGCTCGTGAATGGCAGAACGAATTACGAGATCCAAGTGGATCGTGGCGAAGTCGTGCGATACTACCTGACAAACGTCGCAAACACCCGCACCTTCAACCTCGCCTTCGGCAACGCGAGAGCCAAGATCGTAGCCTCCGATGTTTCCCGGTTCGAGAAGGAAGAGTGGGTGCGGAATGTGCCGATCGCTCCGGCTGAGCGATACGTCGTCGACGTGATCTACGACGAATTGGGCGAGTTCGCGACCACCAATTCCGTGCAGGCAATTAACCACTTCAGAGGGACCTTCTACAGCAGCGTCGACACTCTGTGGACGGTCCGTGTGTCGGCACAGCCCGCAGCTACGAGCTACGGAGACACCTTTGATGTCCTCCGGTCATTTGAAGAGGTCACGGCCGACATCAGAACCTTCGCAGATCACTTCGCACGTCCTCCGGATCACACCCTCGAGTTGACCGTCAAGGTGGAGGACCTACCGCTGCCGATCGTTCTTGCCATGGAAATAGACACGTTGTACGTGCCCCCAATGGAATGGAACGACGCCATGCCTATGATGAATTGGTTGTCGACAGGGAAGCAGGTGACGTGGATTCTTAGGGACACCGACACGGGAAAGGAGAACGACGGAATCGAGTGGACCTTTGAACAGGGAGACGTCGCGAAGATTCGCATTTTCAACAACCCGCGCAGTTTCCACCCGATGCAGCACCCAATCCACATTCACGGTCAGCGCTATCTCGTGTTATCGATCGATGGCGTCGCGACGAAGAATCGTGTGTGGAAGGACACCGCAATTGTGCCGGTCGGCTCCACGGTCGATCTGCTCGTAGATATGTCGAATCCAGGGGAGTGGATGCTCCACTGTCACATCGCAGAGCATCTTCACTCAGGAATGATGTTCGGTTTTACCGTGCGGCCCGGTGAGCTTGACGCAGACCGGGCGTCATTCTGGAACTGAGTCTGGCTGAAAGCCGAGCATTTGTTTCAGCTCAGAGTCCGTGACCAACCACGACCGATCATAGGTCCCGATCGACCCGATGAACCCGTCGCCGTTTTCAACATTGGACAGGACACCTGGCTGACCAAGGCGATCGAGATCGATCGGAGGGTCGATGTCGGGCCATTGATCGTCGATCCATTTGGCGCGGATCCCCATCTCACTCAGCCATACGTTCATACCGAGCTCGCTTTCAACCTCCCGAAGGACCTGCTCGGCATCGCGGGACAGATCGATGTTGATTGTCCATCTACCCCTCTCGTCGACTGCGCCCGTCGCTCCGTACGATCGGACTACGCGGGCGAGTGTGCGCTCGCTGAAGACAGAATAGTAGACCTCGATGTCGAACGCCCTGGGGATCCCTGTCAGGTGTACCGTTTGAAACGCTTCGTCAAAGGATGTGACAGCTGGCTCGACCTCCGGCGGGATTGATGAGGAGAGCGATGGCACGACGGTTGTGGCCGATGTCTGCGCACTGTCCGACCGGGTGACCTCAATCCGGTACGGGCGTCCGGGTTGGATCCGAATCGACGCAGAGTAGACGTGTGCCAAGGTGCTGTCATTGAGTGTCGATAGATCGTGCTCCCAGAATATCTTCAGGCCAGTTTCTAAATCGACGCTTGCAACGTTTGCGTCGATAAACGCATTCGGCTCACTCGGAGATGTAATCTCCTCTGGAGTGCGACGAACTGGAATGACCCGGATCCGCTGTTCGAACGTGGAAGCATCCAGGAAACCATACATCGTGAAGTAGCGCTCCTGTCCTTCGAACGGGTCGACGACGGAGTCCTCGAAAGTTTCGCATGCCTGAAGAAAGCAGCACAGAACAAGGGCGAGATGGTAGGTGGATCGACGCATTTCTCTAGAGTACCTCCACCTTTATTCCTACCGACGGGATGAGCGGCATCTGGTCGACGCGTCGAAGAGTGAAAAGGTCGAAGTAAAACAGGTTGTCTCGGTTGAAGAGGTTGATGATGCCTGCCCTGATCGTGACCCGCGCCCTCTCAAACGCAACCTCCTTATCGAGCCACACATCGATGCGTTCGTACGCCGGTTGACGTCCTCGAAACGGAGTGTCGTAGAGAACACGAGTGATTCCAGGTTCTTTGGCTACGTCGGTCGTTGGCGTGAGAACCTGAAACTTGTCGAATCCGGCAGACTCGGTGAAGGGAAAGCCCGTGCCGTACTGCCATTGCACAGTGAATCCAACTCCATTGCGCTCAGCATGCGCAACGACGTTGAGTTGATGCTTGCGATGCTGTGACGGGTTGTAGTTCAGCGTAGCGGTACGGTATTCGACATTGGTGAAGGTGTAGCTCACGAATCCGTCGAACGTAGACCCGGCGACGAAGGGTCGACCGCTAATCTCAAGTCGCAGATCGGCACCAAGAGCCGTGCCGTCTGCTGATTGAAGCGAGGTGGTGAAGCTTGGAAAGGCAGAAAATTCGGGCACCGACAGATCTCTGAACTCTTTCACGAAAACCTCCCCAGCTACTCTGAAGCCATTCGGGAATCTTCCCGTCCAGCCTACGACAGCATGGACCGCAGAAGGGAGATCCAGGGAGTCTGCGGCCGGCACCCACACGGTAAAGATGTTCCCTACATCGCGCTCATCGTTCAGGCCCACCACGCTCTGGTGATAAAGGCCGACGGCCGCATTAATGGTATGCGTACCGTGGGGCAGCGACGGACTGGCAGTCAAGCGTAGTCTGGGCTCCAATCGCACGGATCGCCCGGAGGTAGCGTAGAGCGCGAGCCCAGGGTTGACACGAAGAACATTTGAAGGCTGTCCGTGGACGGACTCCAAAAATACCCGCGTCTCGGTCTCATCCTTGGCGGAGGAATCCAGGTTCTGGAACTGGCCTCCGAGTTCGAACGCGAGGTCTGTCTTTCGCCATCGGCCGCCCGCGCGGAGTTCTGCGGCGCCGGCAAAAATGGTGACGTTCAGATAGCCTTCAAGGCTTTCGATGGTAGCTTGACGTTCCGGATTATCGGCGGGTCCGATTTCATTTTCTGAGCGTGACCGGCCACCGCCTAGTTCGATCAACAATGGTGCTCCTCTTGGGAGCATGCTGTACTTCGCCGCAACGGCGCGGTTACTCCAGCTTACCTCGCGATTCTTCTCCGAAAGGTTGGGTACAAACTCTCCGTCGAAGGTCTTCAGAGTGCCGGCAATGTCCCCCTTGTCGTCCGTATCGAGAAAGGAGATCGAGGCAGACTGCCGGGGTCCAAGGAACGCATGGATCTTGCCGAAGCGGTCTCCGAAGCGGTACGGGAGCTTCTGCCCGAGGAAGTTGGGAGTTATCTCTTCCACTAGCGATTGGCGGGCAGACAGGACGACGGAAATGCGATTGGGTACGATGGGTCCTTCGATACGAGCACCGCTCAAGAAGGGCGCCACAGATACTGAACCACGGAATCGCTGTTTGCTGCCGTTTCTCGCAGTCACGTCCATGACCGAAGACACTCTCGTACCGTAGGCTGCACCAAAGCCTGCCGTGTAGATGTCAGCGTGGTCGATGATGTCCTCCGGGAAGGCGGAGAAGAAACTGACGATATGGAATGGTTGGTAAATCGGGACGCCGTCGAGCAGCGCGAGGTTCTGATCACTCGAGCCACCGCGAACGAAAAGTTGACCGCCCCGATCGCCCTGGCTGACGATTCCCGGCAGCGTCTGCAGATATCCGGCTAGGTCCGTACCCACTCCAGGCACCGGAACACGCTGAACGTCGGATGGCGCGACGGATTGTAGCCCCGCCCTGACGTCCGCGAAGCCGGCATCTAGTTGGTCTTCTATCACGACCTCCTCAAGGGACCCGGGGGATTCGGTGAGGAAGATATTACGTTCCAGCACCTCCCCCGCGTCCAGCGCGATGCGGTCACGGTAACTCGCGAATCCCACAAAGGAGGCAGTCAGGTTGTACGATCCCGGTCCTACACGCGGCAGGATGAAGTAACCGTCGCCGTCGGTAACGGTGCCGCGCCGGATATCACCGCCGGATCGCAGAACGACCGTGGCTCCTTGCAGGGGCCGGCGTGACTCGGCATCGAAGACGAACCCGCGGACCGATGCCTGCTGACTCAAAGCGTCTGAATGAAGCATTAGTCCATTCAGTAGAATGAGGCCGACTATGCTGACGCGTGTCAAATATCCGCTGGGCGATCTGATGAGAACTCGCCTGATGGTACGTTCCCAACCGGTTCGGTCGCAATACCCTTCTCATCGCACCCCAGGCGACCGCCTGAAGCGTCGGTACTGCTCAACCCTGTCGAATCCACCTCGCGATATCGGCGAAGCTCGGCTTCTTGCCGTACATCAGAATACCGACGCGATAAATGCGTGAGGAAATCCAAATCGACCCGAGAAAAGCACCTCCGAGCAGCAGGAGGGACAGCAGTGTTTGCCAGAGAGGTACGGACGTGGCGGCGATACGAACGGTCATGAGGATGGGGGAGAAGAACGGCACCATCGACAGCCAAAGCGAAATCGTGCTGTCCGGATTCTCTATGACATGACTGATCAATAGCATCGGAATAATGATGGGCGCGGCGATTGGAAGGACGAATTGCTGGGCGTCCGACTCCTGATCGACGGCGCTGCCGACGGCGGCGAAGAGACTCGCATAGAGGAGATAGCCTCCCACGAAAAACAAGACGAAAAGAATGAACGCTGAAAAGGGAAGCTGAGGGATAGTGATCCCGGCGGCGTCAAGCAGGGCCTGCTGATCGTCGACCTGTCCAAGTCCATAGTCGTTCGGATCGACGAAGAATGCCGCCACGGTCCCGCCAAAGGCCATTATCGTCATTCCAAGTATGCACCAGGTCAGGAACTGCGTGAGTCCCATCGCCCCGATGCCGAGCACCTTGCCTAACATGAGATCAAATGGCCGCGCCGAAGATGCCATCAGTTCGGCGATACGATTGGTCTTCTCTTCGATCACGCCTCGCATTACGAAGGCACCGTAAATGAACATGCAGACGTATATGACGAATCCCATGCCATAACCTATCCCTGCCAGTGCCGCCGCAGAGTCGGCCTGATCTCCCTCATCACTGATCTTGATCATGTCCACACCGACGTCCTCATGAAGGATGTCAAGGACGGCCTTGTCTGCACCGGTCATCAGAACGCGGCGCTGTCTGACCGCTCGATTGACCGCTTGCTGCACCTGCGTCGATAGTATGAATCCGCCTCCGCCTCCCGAGTAAAACGCCGCACCACCTTCGCCACGGAGAAGGGTCTTGGGCAGGATGAGGTACCCGTCGATTGTGCCGTCGAGTACATGGCGGCGTAGCGTATCGACAGGCAAGTCGCTCGCTACCAAATCGAAGTCAATAGGGAACTCGAGTTCCTCGTACAGTGCGCCTGACTGGTCGACTACGGCAATCGTCTTGGGAGATTGATCCTGAAACGCAACGAGAAACAATACCGGAACGACGATGATCGCGATCATGACGATCGGCCCTACGAGAGTGCCAATAATGAACCCCTTGGACGTCACGCGCTGCACGTACTCCCGCTGGGCTATTACGGCAAGTGTGTTCATGCTGCGGACCCGGTTGGTGAAGTCTGACTTTCGCTTGACTTCTGCCCGGTGGTCGACACCACTGAGATAAAGATCTCGTTCAGACTGGGTTCGACCAGTTCGAATCGATAGATCGCGTCCAGCTCGTCCATCGCCTGCTGCAGGATCCACCGTGACTGGGTGCCGTCGAGGAGTCTCAGCTCCGCACGATGCTCGGTGCGGTTGATCACGGATATCTCCCCTGATTTTTGCATCCGATCGAGAAACTCCGGAGTGCCGTCAAACTCCATTCGCAATACGTTCCGACCGTACCCTGATTTAACTTCGCGCAAGCTGCCTCGCACAAGACTGCGGCCATTGGATATGAGGCAGATATCATCGCAGAGCTGTTCTACTTGCTCCATGCGGTGCGAGGCGAAGAGGATCGTTCGGCCCGCTTCTTTAAGTTCGAGAATCACGTCTCGCAGCAGATCGGCGTTGATTGGGTCGAGACCGCTGAACGGTTCGTCGAAGATCAACAGGCCAGGCTCGTGAGCAACGGTCGCAATGAACTGAACTTTTTGTTGCATGCCCTTCGAGAGCTCCTCGACCTTCTTGTCGTACCAGTCCGACGCATCGAACCGATCGAGCCAGTGTCGTACGGCTGCGGCCGCGTCGACAGCACTCAGCCCCTTCAGTCGCGCAAGGTATTGAAGCTGGTCGCCCACCCTCATCTTTCTGTACAACCCGCGTTCCTCGGGCAGGTAGCCCATGTTCCGTTGGCTCCAGCTGCCAACCAGTCGATCGTCGAGTCGTATCTCCCCTTCATCGGGAGTCGTGATAAACGCAATCATTCGGATTGTCGACGTCTTTCCCGCCCCGTTTGGCCCGAGCAGCCCGAAGATGCGTCCCCGATGAACCTCGAATGAGACGGAATCGACGGCGACCTTGTCGGCGTATCGCTTTGTAACGTTGCTCACTTTGAGCATGGTGGGTACTGCTTGCCGGCTGCGTGATCAGTAGCCGGATGTGGATACGGAGGCTCCTTGTTATCTGGAATCGTCACCTGAAGCCACTTTCTCAATCAGAACATCGCCGAAAGACAGGTCCTCTGCGCTGAGCACCAATACCGTCGAGGGGAGAGTCTTCATGCGGCTCTGCAGGCGATCATAGTATTCCCTGAAGTCGGGCCTTGGCTCGGCCATGCCCATGAAGATAATGTCGGCGCTTGCTGATGAGTCCCGGATGATCTGATCGACGGGTCGGCCGTCGGACACGATGACCTGGCTGGTTGCTCCCGTGCGTGTCGCCTCGACCAGACGATCCAGGTTGCGGCCAGCGGTACCGGCGGCGTCTGTGCTTGGTGCGATCATCTTCACTGTGAGCTCGGCACCTCTCCACGGCAGGCTGGTTTGCAGGAGATACGCGAGTATGAGCATGAGCGCACCGTTGCCCTGAAGGCCGCCCCACCAAACGTCGATCGATCGACGGTCGCCAAACCCGCGCTCCTCATTGTGATGGACGATCACCGTGTTTCGCTTCGACTCGTGGAAATGTCTCACCATTCGGCAGTACTCGTCTCGCCGTTCCGGGCTCTCACTGGCGCCGAGGAGGACGGTGTTAGGCACCAACCCGCCTAACCCATACAGGTCCACGAGCGCGGCGGCTCCCTGGAAGGGTGTCTCTGCGGATACCGCTCGAACAAGCGTACGAACACCCTTCCGGTCCACGTACTCGCGAATCGTGTTCTCCATGCTGGCGATGCGCACCTTGTCGATGGACGGCGAAGTGACGACGGTTGCCAGCGTCATCAGCGCTTTGTTGTGCCCGATGGATGCGGCGAGGTCAACGAGGTGCCACCGACGCGTCGGGGCTCCGGATAACACGAGGAAATGTGGCCGCCAGTTTTTCGGGTCCGGTGTATCGTCAATGCGCATCAGACCCGCCCGCGCGAGCGTCATCCAGATACCCCTCCGCACGTCGCCCCATTCGCTCCGCAACTCCTTGCGTTCCAACCACACATAGATTGAAATCACTACGACGATTGCCGCTGTCGTCGCGGCGGGATTGATGAGGAACATGACGGCGGCACAGCCGACGGCACCAAGTAGCGATATCGACCAGTGAACCTTGAACTTGGGTCGATATGAAGGATTTCGGACGAATCTCTCGATGCCCGCGACGACGTTGAGTACGCCGTAGGTCGTCAGGAAGAACATCGTGAGAATGGGAGCGATCATATTCAGGTTGCCGAGATAGACCGTTACGACTGCAATGGCGAATGTGACAGCGGTACCTACCCGTGGTTCGTCCTCTGGGCCGCTTCCTCGACCGAGGAAGCGGAATGGTTTCGGCAGCACGCCGTCGCGTGCCAGCGCCTGCAAGACGCGCGGTGCTCCAAGGATGCTGCCAACGGCACTCGAGAGCGTTGCTCCCCAGACACCAAGCAGGATCGCGTCCCCCCAAAATGCCATGCGCTTCATGATCAACGGATCATGTACGAGTTCGGCGGGGGAGGCACGATTCACTAGCAGAATCGGGATAAGCATGTAGATCAGATAGCCCGCCCCGACCGCGAACAACGTTCCCCGTGGAATTGAGTGTGCTGGATTGCGCAGATCCCCCGACATATTTACTCCCGCCATTATCCCCGTGACCGCTGGGAAGAACACCGCGAAGACAGCCCAAAACGGCTGTGGGTCTGTCACTTCTCCCGGCGGCACGACGGGCTCCACCGGCCCTCCGGCCACCAGCGACAGCAATGAAACTCCGATAGCCGCCATGATGATGTATTGGGTACGAATGGCCGCCTTTGCCGACTTCATCGCCACAAGGGCCACGAAGGACGTGGTCACGATGCCAACCAGTTTCTCATCAAGGGAAGGGAGCACCCGTACGACGCTTTCTGCGAACCCGATCGTGTATAGCGCGACGCTAAGAGCCTGCGCGATGTAGAGCGGGATGCCAATCGCTCCGCCGCTTTCGATGCCGAGGGAGCGACTGATCATGTAGTATGCACCGCCAATCTTGACTTGCTGGGCGGTTGCGATTGCTGAAATCGAAAGGGCCGTCAAAAGCGTAATCCCAGTCGACAACGTCACGATTCCCATCGTCTTCAGCAGTCCGACGTTGCCGACGACCCAGCCAAACCGCAGGTACATGATCACGCCGAGGATCGTAAGAATCGACGGAGTGAAGACACCGCCGAACGTAGTAAGGCCGGTGTCCGGGTTCTGCTGGTCGCGCATGCGGGAAAAAGTGGGTTGAACCCGATGGGGAGATCTGCTATCGTCGGTCCGACCGGCTGCGCCGGTCGACTACATCGCGGCCCTAAACTAACAATTTTGTACCAGTCAGACGCCGTTGCCGGCAGGGCCGTGGTCGCACAGTGAATCCTACGGTTGTGCTTCCCGTAAGCACGATCCTGCCTGGCTCCGGTTCGCTCTCCTTGGCGCGGCGAGGGCCGCTGTTCGTCTTACTCGCTCACCCGCAGTCATGCAACTGGCTCTCTTGATCGCAACCGTCCTCGCGGTGTCGGCAGACGCTCAGGATCGGGACCCTATGCGGTTCACGAGAATCTCCGTAAATGAGGGTCTGTCGCAAAGCCGCGTTACGGCAGTACTGCAGGATAGCGACGGTTATATGTGGTTCGGCACCCAGGACGGTTTGAATCGATACGACGGTACAATTTCAAGATCTTCAAGCACAATCCGGATGATGAAAATAGCCTCAGTCATCCAGCCGTTGTGTGATCGCCGCAGCGCCTAATGAATGTGGACGATATAGGCGGATCCCGGCTCGGTGTCCGAGGCTTGGCCGATCAAGGCGATCGATCCGGCCGTGTCAATGTCCGAACCGAACGCAACGTCACCCACATCGATGACGTGCCTCTGGCGCCAGCGCCCACCTTCGCGATTTTCGAATACGTAAACGACGCGGTCGATATTGAACTCGAATCGCAGCTGTTCGTCGTAGCCGACGACAAGGGCGCGGTCCGACCCGAGTGCCACCTCGGAACCGAAAGCACCCAACTCGAATGGATCAACAGGCTTCAGAATTGCTGACTTTCTCCAGCTGGCGGTCGAGTCTCGCTCGATGACTACGGCTGCCCCCGAGTCCTCCTCACCTGCTCGGCGCTCGCCCACAATGATCCTGTTTCCGGAGATGTCGACAGGCAGAAAGAAATCATCCAATCCTCCGAACCGCATTACCTCCTGCCATCGATCGGCTTCTTGCTCGAATTCGATCAGGTAGAGCGACCCGGGACGCCCTGCCAGATAGGTCGATGCTCCAACGACCGTTACGCCATCCGCCATATCGACGGAGGTCCCGAAGATGCCTAGCCTAACACTTTGGCGGGGGACCAAACGCTGCTTTTGTAACCAGTCGCCCGAGGGAAGGCGCTCGTAGAAATAGGCCGCGCCATGGTATCTGCCGGATACGGCATCGCCTGACGTAGTGACGACGGCTGCCGAGCCGTCGATGGCAACGGCGGCTGCATACGCGCCTTCAGATTGCTTCGCGTTTCCTTCGAATCGGGCGTGCTCGTTCCATTTACCAGTGGAGTCGCGCTCGAAAATGTAGGCTGCGTTCGATGTTGCGCCGACACCGGATGGGCGGTAGGAGGCGACGATCAGATGGTTGCCGCTCATCGAAAGCGATCGACCGAAGAAATCGCCGGGCGCGCAGTCGTTTGGCACCAGAGTGGCGGAGTGATTCCAATGCCCCGACGATGAATCGGCTTCAAACACATAGACCGCCCCAGAATTCTCCCCGCAAGCGGAGCTACCGCTCGCTCCTATGACCGCTTGCCGCTCGTCGATTGCAACGGATGCCCCGAAGTAGTCTCCGGAGGCCTCGTCAGGATTCGACAACTTGTAAATCTGCCCGCTTGACGGTGTGGATGTCAACCAAGCGGCAGCAAGCAAAACGAGGACTTTCGGCATGTCCGACCGAATCATGACTCTTCTCGCGCGATGTCGATAAATGCTTGCAAAACGGATGCCGAGTTCATGGTGGGATTCGAATCGGTGATTGAACGTAATCCGTACTTCGACGGGAGACAGGACTGAAGCGTGTATTCGACGATACGTCCAGGTAAGCCAACTGCACCGGCCGCGGCCCGATATCGGGAACGACGAGCGCGCGAACGGCGCTACAAGCTAGTAGGCGTTCTTGCTAACAAAGCCTTTCCAAACGGTCATGAGCATGATTTTTAGATCCAGCGCTAGTGACCAGTTTTGTATGTAGTAGAGATCGTATTCGATTCGCTTTTCGATCGATGTGTTGCCCCTCCAACCGTTCACTTGGGCCCAACCTGTGATGCCTGCCTTGGTCTTGTGGCGCAGCATATATCGTGGCACCCGGTCCTTAAACTGATCGATGAACACGGGCCGTTCCGGCCGCGGTCCGACGACCGACATGTCCCCCCGCAAAACGTTAAAGAACTGCGGCAGCTCGTCAAGTGAAGTACGCCTGAGAAAGCTCCCGACTGAGGTCGCCCGATCCTCTCCCTGTTTCGCCCACACAGGGCCGGTCTCCGCCTCGACGTTGACCGGCATTGAGCGGAACTTCAGCATGTCGAAACGCCTTCCGTTGAGGCCCATTCTCTCCTGACGATAAAAGATCGGTCCCGGTGACGACAACTTGACGGCGACTGCGATGATCAGCATCATGGGGGAGGTGATCAGTAGAAATCCAGCCGAGAACAGGATGTCGCCTGCCCTCTTCAGAAACAAACCGAACTGCGGAGGTGCCTCGTCAATTACGTGGATGATGGGCAGACCGGCTACATGAGTCACGCGACTGTTCAGCACGTCGAACTGAAAAAGGTCGGGGACCATGCATACGTGCACGAGGCGCGTCGACAGTTCATCAATCATGCCCTCGATGGCGTCCGATGCTGACAGGGGTAAAGCGATGTAGACATAGTCGACGGGCGACCCGCTTTGATAAGACTCGTCGATCAATCGCGGCACGTCTGATACAGATCCCAAAACATGCGAGCCTCGAACGCTGTCGTCCGCGAATCCCACCACTTCAAGACCCATCCAGGGAAACCTGACGAGGGCCGACCTGAGCCTCTGACCCACGCGTCCAGCCCCTACGATCAGCACCCGGCGGAGGTACTTGCCATGTCGTCTGGCCCGCCGCACGTAGGCATACAAACCGAGCCGGAGCAGAACCATGAACGTAGGAGTGAGGAGCCCGAACAGGATGAACATCAGACGCGAGAACGATAGCGCCCGATAGAACGACAGCGAGGCAGCGACAACCAACAACTCGACGGCGACCGCCTTAGCCACCCCGAAGACGAGGCTAGGGAGGCGCTGGGCACGATCGGCAGCGTAGAGTCCGGTACTCCAGAAGACCAGCGTGGCCACGATAACGACCCACGGCAAGAGCACGAAGTACCTTTCGAAGGGTACCCATTGCGGCGGTGTAAGCACCTCGAACCGAATCACGTAGGCAAGTACCCACGAGACGATCGTCGCTACGACGTCGCCAGCGAACATCATGCGCTGGAACAGTCGGCTATGTTCCTGCAGCATAGTCTTTTAGACGGGCGTCTGTGAAATAGTATTTCCTTCGAGCTGACACGTATTCAATAACGATCGTTTTGGACGTATCGGTGCTGGAATGAGGGAAAGTACGCCCTGTACAGGGCCGAGTACAGGAGTTCGATCTTACTGGAAATTGAGCTTCAGCGAAATATCAAGCGCCTGTACGGAATGAGTCAGCGCACCACTCGAAATAAAGTCCACTCCGGTGGACGCGATAGACGCCACCGTTTCCAGCGACACGTTGCCGGATGCCTCCGTCCGCATCGTTCCAGCGACCATCGCCACGGCTTCGCGGAGCATTGATGTATCGACGGTTCCGTCCTGCATCCTGCGTGCCATGTTGTCCAAAAGCACGACGTCCGCGCCACCCACGGCAAGCAGTTCACGCAGTTCGTCGAGGGTTCGCACTTCGACCTCGATCTGGAGCTGACGCGCCTCTCGTGCAACGAACGCGGCCGCTGCCTCGACCGCCTCTCGGATGCCACCCGCGACGGCGATGTGGTTGTCTTTGATGAGAATCATATCGAAGAGGCCGATCCGATGATTGCGTCCGCCGCCGATGCGCACGGCCCACTTGTCGAGCAGTCGCAAGCCCGGGGCTGTTTTGCGCGTGTCGAGGATCTCGGCGCCGTGAGGACTGGCCAGGGATACCATCCTATGCGTAAGGGAGGCGATGCCGCTCATCCGCTGGAGCATGTTTAGGGCCGTTCGCTCTCCCACAAGTATTCCTCGTGCCGGTCCCGCTATCCTCGCAACCTCCTGCCCCTCGGACACCTCGTCGCCATCGTCGACCAACCACGACACCTCGATCGCGCTGTCCAGCAGCTCGAAGACGAAATCCGCGACCGCCCTTCCCGCGAGCACGCCCGCCTCCTTGGCCAGAAACGCGCCGTTGGCAGCGGCATAATCAGGCACCGTTGCGAGCGTCGTCACGTCTCCGTCCCGCACGTCTTCTGCCAGCGCCCGTCGGATGATCTCGTACAGATCGGCATCTGACAGATAATCGGGAAGCATCAGGCGCCCACTCCAGAAAGATCGTCGAGTCGTTCTATGGCGGCCGAAAATACCTGCTTGATCGCGGCGGGCGCCTTGATCGGACGTTCTCGTTGGGGATCGAAGAAGCAAAGCGTGACGTGCCCGGAGACAACCTGCACACTCCGTTGGCCGACCCATGCGACATAATTGATTCGAAGCCGTGTTTCCGGAACTGCAGGGTCGATCATCGTCTGAATCGTGATCACGTCGTCGTAGCGAGCCGGTTTGTGGTACTTGATCGCTGCCTCCGTTACCGGCATGATGACGCCAGAAGCTTCAAGCTCCTTGTAAGCCAGCCCCATACTCCTGAGTGCTTCGGTTCGAGCTGCCTCGAAATAGTCGAGGTAGTGCGTGTGGTACACGATTCCCATCGGGTCGCATTCACGATAGCGAACGCGGTGACGGTACTCGAAAACAATCATGCGGTGCAGCTAATCCGTTGCTGAATTGACTTCGGCAGACGTCTCGATGGGCGAGTGGTTTTCCACGGCCTGCCCGTTGTTACGGATCTCGTAGGCGCCTATGCGGTCGAATTTCTCAATCCGCGCCTGTATCAGCTTCGCCGGCTTCTTCCTCTCCAACTTCTTCAGCCATGACGCGACCGCAAACCCGACGGCCGAAAACGTTGCCTCTGGATCCTGGTGCGCTCCTCCCGTAGGCTCGGGGATAACCTCATCGACAATACCGAGGTCGGAAAGGTCTGGCGCGGTCAGTTTCAGCGCGCGCGCTGCGTCTTCCTTGTGGTCCCAGGATCGCCACAGAATCGAGGAGCAACTTTCGGGGGAAATGACCGAGTACCACGCATTCTCCATCATGAGAATGACATCGCCGACGCCGATCCCCAATGCTCCGCCGGACGCGCCTTCGCCGATGACGACGACGATGATTGGGACCGGCAGTCGCGACATTTCGAACAGGTTGCGGGCTATCGCTTCCGCCTGTCCGCGCTCTTCTGCCTCGAGGCCAGGATACGCTCCCGGGGTGTCGAGCAACGTGACGACTGGTTTGCCATACTTGGCCGCAAGCTTCATGAGACGCATCGCCTTCCGGTATCCCTCGGGGTTCGGCATTCCGAAGCGTCGATATTTACGGCTCTTGGTATCGCGACCCTTTTGGTGCCCGAGCATCATGACGGTTCGGTCACGGTAGCCAAAACGGGAACCCTTGAATTCGACCAGCCCTCCGACGATGGCAGGATCGTCCATGAACAGCCGGTCGCCGTGCAGTTCGACAAATCCCTCACAGAGATTCTCGATGTAATCCAGCGTATATGGCCGGAGGGGATGGCGGGCGATCTGGACGCGTTGCCAGCGGGTTAGATTGCGGTAGATCGACTCCCGCAGCTCCGCTACGCGCTTTTCGAGGGCTTCGATCTGGTCGGAGAGGTCAACCTCAACGGTATCCTCGTTGACGGATCGCATTTCATCCAACCGCTGCTCCAACTCGAATAGCGGCTTCTCAAATTCCAATAGAGGACGCTCTGAATTCTTTGCCATAGAAAAACCGCGTGAGGAAGGCGAAACGACGTTCTCGGCTGATTGCCGTTACTCAGGGCCTGTCCGATCGCGAGATGAATACTCAGCGTACGGAAATTTGCGAATGGATCCTACTCGTTGGAGGAGGCTAGGGTCCGCCGGATTGCCCTGGTTGTGATCTCGAGGTTCAGTGATATCGACTGATTATCAAGATACATTCGCCAGGCGCGCATGACTTCGTCGGCCCTTGGCTGGGTCGTATGGATTGCATCGGTCACTGAAACCGCCCCGCGTTGCACCCCCCAATCGACCGGTGGCCGATGCCGATCGTCCGGTAGCCAGCCAACGAGGTCGGACTTGTCTGTGATAACGCTCTTGAGGGCCTCCCGACGATTCGCTAGGCCTCTTTCTGCATCGCCCCGCTCTTTTCCCAGAAGGCGAAACACGGTAAGGACTGTCAGTGCGATGGCAGCTGTAAGCCGATCGAGCAACCGGTTTATCCAACCGCTTCCTACACTGCCGAAAGTCTGTTCCGTTGAGATGATCGGGACTGCCAGATTTTCAACGCGGGCTTTGCCGATCACGTGTGTACCACGCTCGACGAACGTCTTGAACTCTATGGGTAGATCGCGGAGCGATGACATCAACGTGACCACGATCCTGTTTTCGAGGCCGGCCATCGCGAAGATTACCTGGTTGATACCTCTGATTCTTATGATGTCGCGAAGCTGATTGATGGAGCCCAGCCGGTCGACCGGAAGACCCATCTCGGCGTCGGTCTCAGTGGCTCCTACGTAGCCGACGACGGCGAACGGCGGTCGCAACTGTGACGCGATCATCGTCTGCAAGCGCGCGGCCTCCAGTCCATCACCGACCACGATCGCCCTGCCCGGCTCTTTTCGTTTTCGGTTAGCGATGATCCGCCACACCGTGAGCAGGACCAGCGCCGGGACCGCACTCGCGAGGATTACAAAACGTGAAAAAGCAATCTCCTTTACGAAGAACGACAAAGTAGCGACTGTGACAAACGCGACGACGACGCCGACCACGACCGGTCGAAAACGCCACCGGCCCCTCGCGTATCCCCCGGCGAAGCGAATGCCGATTGAGGCGGCAACGCCGTAGATCAGCGGGGTCGTGAGGAGAAATCGAAGGCTCAGTATTTCGCGTGGCTCGTCAAATCGCAAAGCAGCAACTGCGGTAACCGTTGCATAGACAAGGGCAAAGTCGACGGCCGGGACTGCGATCGCTCGGGTGCCCCTCCGTAATGCGGAGGCGGCCGCGCGAACCATGATCGCGACTCGTATCGCTAGCCGAAACAACCATGAACGTCCGCGGAAATGCTTCTCCGCAAATAGCAGCATCGCTCCATAAAAAAGCTTGACGTATCTCAGGTCCCCCTTGCGAGTACTTTCGCCCTTGTAATGGATGATCTGCGTATCTGGAGTGTAGTAGATCTTCCAACCAGCGGCCTGTATCCGATAGCAGAGATCAAGGTCCTCACCGTACATGAAGAAGGCCTCGTCGAACAGCCTGTCGGGGATGATATCAGACGGGTGAACATGGTCCGGTTCGGATCCGCGAGTAATGGTCTTTGAGAGCGCCGCTCGGCGAATCATCATGCACGATCCGCTGAGGGCGTCGACCTCGCACGTTTCATCCTGGGGCAGGAACGTCAAATTGTATCGACCGAAACGCTCGCTACCAGGGAACAGCCGGCTCAGGCCGGACATCCTGTAGAAAGCTACTTCGGGGGTGGGAAAGGCACGCCGGCTCTCTGGTGCGAAAGTGCCATCCGGATTCAGGATCTTGCATCCGACGGCTCCGGCTTCGGGACGCGCATCCATAAAACTGACGAGAGTCGCGAGCGTGTCTTCCTGCACAATCGTGTCGGGATTGAGGATGAGCAGGTAGCGTCCTCGCGATTCGCTGATCGCCATGTTGTTGGCCACACCGAAGCCGACATTCGAATGATTCTCGATCAGGTTTACGTCAGGAAACTGCGATAGCACGAGAGCCTGCGAACCGTCGACCGAGTTGTTGTCTACCACGAACACCTCGATCTCGAGGTTGCCTCGTGCTCGGAATACTGAGGACAAGGCCTGCTCCAAAAACTCGCGGACGTTGTAGTTGACGATGATGACACTAAGGTCTACCATCGCATCTTGTCCGGTCCGGGTCTCGCTTCCGAGAGGCGACGACTGTTCCATCCCCATGTAATTGTCGCTGTTCGATCGACGCGCATTGAATCTAACGGATCACAGAAACAAATTGCTGGAGCGTTCGATCCGCCGCCGTCGGTTCATCTCCAAAATCACCCTATACTTGTGCTCCACGCTACGGTAGTCTCCATGTTGCTCAACGAGGTCAAGGCGACGGTACGCTTGGCGATCCCTGTTGTGGCAACACAGATTGCCCAAATATCGATGGGATTTGTCGATACTGTGATGGTGGGTCGCTTGAGTAGCGATGCGCTGGCGGGGATTGCACTGGGGAACTCAGTCTTCTTTACCATACTGATGGTCGCGATGGGGCTTGTAATGGCCGTCGGGCCAATGGTGTCCCAGTCTTTCGGTGCAGGAAACTCCGACGGCGTCGCTCGATCAACCCGCCAGGGTATGTGGCTTGCCACAACTTTGGCCGTACCGGCATTCCTGATCATCCGAAATGTGGAGTCGGTGCTGCTCTGGATAGGTCAGGCCCCGGAAACGGTCGACCTGACCCAGCGTTACCTTCTTGCGATCTCTTGGGGTACGTTCCCGTTCCTCTGGTTTGTCGCGCTGCGCAGCTTCATCGAGGGCGTTTCGAGACCGCGGCCGGCGACGGTCATCAGTGTTATCGCTGTTCTTCTCAATGTTGGCGCCAACTACGTGCTGATGTTCGGAAAGCTCGGTCTTCCGAAAATGGGTCTGGTAGGTACCGGGTGGGCAAGCACGATTGTATTCTGGTTCATGTTTGTAGCGCTGGCAGCGACTACCGTTCGAAGCCC
Organism: Rhodothermales bacterium; assembly: GCA_041609895.1. Classification (GTDB taxonomy): domain Bacteria; phylum Bacteroidota; class Rhodothermia; order Rhodothermales; family JABDKH01; genus JAHHLP01. Next base: position 4,953 of record JBFIPX010000022.1, on the reverse strand, counting down.
GTCGTTCAAGGTCTACGAGATCTTTCTACACCTCAGGCGGCCCGACCCGCGCGTCTTTCGTGAACTGTTTCATATTGGCTGGCCGATCGGGATCAGCTACGGAATTGAGGCTGGCCTTTTCATGATCACAGCCATGATGATGGGGTTGCTGGGTACCGTAGCGCTGGCCTCTCATCAGATCGCGATTCAGTGTGCGTCCATTACCTTTATGGTCCCGCTTGGAATTGGAATAGCTTCATCGGTTCGGGTCGGGCAGGCAGTGGGGCGTGGAGATCGGAAAGGTGTTCGGGTGGCCGGCTTGGTTGGCGTCGGCATTGCAGCAACCTTCATGGCAGGTGCGGCGGTCGTCTTCTGGACGCTGCCTCGCGCGGTTGTGGCGCTGTATCTGGATGTGGGTGACCCGGCCAACAGCGAGGTTGTATCACTCGCCATATCGCTACTATTCGTGGCCGCCGTATTTCAGCTGTTCGACGGCGTGCAGGTATCCGCGGCGGGGGCACTACGGGGAATCAAGGATACTCGCGTGCCCATGTTTATAGGATTCCTTTCCTACTGGATCGTGGGCTTGTCCAGCGGATACATTGTTGGATTCAAACTGAATCAGGGTCCGGTAGGTCTCTGGTGGGGCCTCGTACTCGGCTTGACGGTGGCCGCGATTCTTCTCCTGTGGCGCTTCTGGCATAAGTCGGAACCGGGCGTCGCGAAACTCGGCGGGCAGATCGGCCACGACGAGTCCCAGCAGGTGGCGGTTAAATCTTGAGACCGGATCCGGCAGCACTCGAGTATCTTTTTAAAAATTCAACGCGGCCACGTAATTTGTCGCGCTCATGTATTTTACCTTCTTGACGCCGTAACGCGGTGCGTCTTCGTGCCGGACCTCACCCGGACTGACCAACTCCGTCTTCATGCCTCAGATTTTTCCTAAGAAAGCCAACGCCCTGCCGGTACTTTCGTTGTTTGGTGCGTTGGGCGGCGGCGTTATCAGCATCTTTCTGGTTTGGTACTACTTCAGTCCCGAATTCACGGACGTTGGCTATTCACCTGAACAGCCCGTTCCGTATAGCCACCAGCTGCACGTCGGCCAACTGGGCATCGACTGTCGTTACTGTCATACGTACGTCGACATATCTTCGCATGCCAACGTACCGTCGACAGAGACGTGTATGAACTGCCACAGCCAAATTCAGACCGCAAGTCTCAAGCTGCTCCCTGTTCGGGAGAGTTGGGCTACCGGAGACCCTGTTGAGTGGGTGAAAGTGCATCAGTTGCCAGACTATGCGCGCTTCAGTCATGCGGTTCACGTTACAAATGGCGTAGGGTGTGAGACGTGTCACGGCCGCGTTGATCAGATGGAGGTCGTTTCCCTGGTTGAGCCGCTGTCCATGGGCTGGTGCCTTGAGTGCCATCGCGAGCCGGAATTGTACCTTCGGCCCCAGGAGAGCATCACAGAGATGGGTTATGTCCAGCCGGCAGATTTTGTCGAGCGCAATCTTGACCGGATAGTCAACGAGGCAATTCAACCGCCAACAAATTGTTCAGGCTGCCATTACTAGCGCGGTCTCCGAGCGTCCTCTGGGTGCTTCCAGCAAACCAACCGACATGATAGAGCTACCGATTCTGGATCCCGGGCAGGTGACGGAAAGCGACGATCCGAGATCGCGATTCTGGAGGAGTCTCGCGCAGCTTCAAGAAGATCCTGCCTACCAGGATTTCGTCCGCGAGGAGTTTCTTCCAGGCGCGAGCAACGGACCATCCGGAACGTCGCGCCGTCAGTTCCTCCAACTCATGGGTGCTTCGATGGCCATGGCGGGACTTACGGCGTGTCGGAAGCCGGTCGAGGCGATTCTGCCTTACACGCGGAAACCGGAGGAAGTCATTCCGGGCATCCCGCTCCAGTTCGCAACCTCCATGCCGTTCCGCGGAGCAGTTCGACCCCTCTTGGTCGAGAGTCATGAGGGTAGGCCAACCAAGGTGGAGGGAAACCCGGATCATCCGGTAAGCCAAGGTTCCTCCGGTGTGTTCGAGCAGGCGTCGGTACTGAACCTGTACGACCCGGATAGGTCCCAAGACGTACTCCGCGATGGATCGAAGTCATCCTGGGATGAATTTCGAAATTTTGTTCGGCAGTTGTCTGCGCAGCGCGTGGCGGTCATCGCCAGCGAAACGTCCTCACCAACTTTGCTGGCAGCACGCGACTCTCTTCAGGGCCGCTTTCCCGGACTTGAATGGGTGACCTATTCCGCTGGCGGTCGGTCTGCGGAAGATGCGGGCCTAGCTGAAGCATTCGGACAGCCAGTCCGCCCGTGGTATCGCTTTTCCAGAGCGAGTGTCATCGTTTCGTTCGACGCGGACTTTCTGAATCCTGCCGATCGAAATTTTCTGTCCAATACGAGAGAGTTCGCGGACAGCCGTCGGCTGGACGACACGTCGGATGACATGAGCAGGCTATATGTCATCGAGAGTGCGTATACCGTCACCGGCGGTATGGCCGACAACCGATTGGCGATCAAGTCCAGCCAGGTCGGCGACTTCGCGGCGGCGATCGCGGCCCGTCTCGGCGTGTCCGGCGCCGGTTCCTCCAATGCCTTTTCAGATCATCCATTCGTTGCGGCAATCGCGGACGATCTGCGGCAAGCCGGATCCGGTTCGGTCGTTCTCGCAGGGGAGACACAGGATCCCGGTGTTCACGCGCTCTGCGCCGCGATAAACGACTACCTTGGTGCTATCGGCAATACGGTCGAGTTGCTCGACGTCGCCACTGCGACTGACACGACCACGTTTGAGGGCCTTGTTGGTGAAATGAAGGCGGGGAACATCGACGCCCTGCTCATGCTCGACGTAAACCCTGCCTACGATGCACCCGCCACCCTCGACTTTGCGGGGGCGTTAGCCGGCGTCGGCCAGACGATACACATTGGGCTTTTCGTGGACGAGACCGCTACACAGTCGCGGTGGCATCTTCCCAAGTCACACTACCTCGAGTCCTGGGGCGACGGCCGGGCGTTTGATGGAACGCTTTCCGTGACCCAGCCTCTCATCGCACCGCTTTATGAGACGCGGTCCGAAGCCGAACTGGTTAATCTTTTGGCGACCGGCGATGACGCGCCGGGTTATGACCTGGTGCGGGCCCGGTGGCGGAACGTAATCACAGGCGATTTCGAAAAGGGCTGGCGAAAAGTGTTGCATGACGGATTCCTGTCCGGCACCTCATTCTCAACCGTGAACCTGACCGCCTCGAGACCTGCGAGCAGAACGTCTACACCTGATACCTCGGACAACATTGAGCTGGTCTTCAGGCTCGATGCCAAGGTGCTCGATGGCAGCTATTCAAACAACGTGTGGCTGCAGGAGCTACCTGAACCGTCGACCAAGATCGTGTGGGACAATGTGGCCCTAATGAGCCCAGCCACTGCGGATCGCCTCGGGTTCCGTTGGAGTCTGAGCGACGGTAAGTACTACGTCGATGTGGTCGAGATCGTCGCGAACGGCTCGTCAGTCAGGCTGCCCATCTGGGTTCTTCCAGGGCACGTGGATGACACAATCACCCTTCACATGGGGTACGGGCGGGACATTGCATCGGACCGCCCCGAGCGACAGAGGATTCTGTTCGATCTGGACCATTACACAGATGTGTATGGTAAGGGATCGATTTCGTCCGGCGTTGGCGGTAATGTGGGTCCGCTCCGTGAACCTTTCAGTCGCATCGCGACTGCTGAATCGGTGACGCGGGTGGATGGTGGTTACTTGGTGGTGACGACCCAGGATCACGGTGCGCTCGCTCAGGATCGCGTCGCGGTTGAGCGGCGTGACCCCGTGCAGCTGGCGACTCTAGCGCAGTACCGTGAGAACCCGACCTTCGCGCGTGATGCCGTGCCGCCTTTACCAGGAGCCGACGAAAGTTGGGAGGAATACCCGGCGCTGTGGCAGGAGAATCATCCTACTACTCAGCCTGCCTACAAGGACAATCCCTACTACGAGTACCAGTGGGGTATGGTCATCGATCTGAATTCCTGCACCGGCTGCGGCTCATGTATCGTTGCGTGCCAGTCGGAGAACAACGTGCAGGTCGTAGGTAAGGAAGAGGTGAGTCACGGTCGTGAAATGCACTGGATTAGAATGGACCGGTATTTCGTAAGCGGTCCTTCCGGTCACGATGAACCAGCGATGGTGATGCAGCCGGTTCCGTGCATGCACTGCGAAAATGCGCCGTGCGAGTCCGTGTGTCCGGTAGCGGCTACGGTGCATTCGCCAGACGGCACGAACCAGATGATCTACAACAGATGTATCGGCACCCGTTACTGCGCGACCAACTGTCCCTACAAGGTTCGAAGATTCAACTTCTATAACTGGGTGAAGACGCTGCCAACGTCTGTTCGGATGGCCCACAACCCCGACGTCACTGTTCGCTCGCGAGGAGTGATGGAAAAGTGTTCGTACTGCATTCAGCGCGTCCGCGCCGCAAACATCCAGTCGAACCTTGAAGACCGCCCGATTAAGGATGGCGAGATCAAAACGGCATGTCAGCAGGCCTGCCCTGCAAAGGCGATCACGTTTGGAAACATCAACGACCCGGATTCGGCCGTGTCGCTTGCCCGAAAGAACAGCAGACGATATGAGCTGCTCGCCCAGCTGAGTGTCAAACCGCGGACATCCTACCTCGGTAGAGTGACCAACCCGAACCCTGTTCTCGCCGCTAGCGAGTCCTGACCCGACCATGATGCCTAACCACGGATAACCTCAACGTGAGTGACGAAAGCAACATAGCCTCAGACCAGATCCTGCCGGGTCATTGTGGCGACGGATTTGTGGTGGAGCCGCCCCTGGTCGCCGGCATTCTGAGTTTCCACGACGTAACCGAGATGGTGTCTCTTCACACTGAGAAGAAGACTCCGACCGCGTGGCTTGGGGCATTCGCTCTGGCAAACGTCGGCCTGCTTCTGCTCGGCGTAATGG
>JBFIPX010000021.1:0-30639 GCA_041609895.1 Rhodothermales bacterium | reverse complement strand
TAAATCGATTCAAACTCAACGTCGACGCGACGTGCTGCCCGCATGGTAGCTCGCGCGGACTCGGCATTATTCTCGGCGAATGCCGCGATCGCGTTGCGAAACATGTGGAGCGAATCTCGACCCATCCGTTCGATCTCGCCGCGCACCGGGTCCTCGATTGGCTGGCGAATCGTAGCCGCCTCCCGAGCAATATTGACGGCGTAGTCGCCGATTCGCTCCAGCTCTACATTCATTCTGAGCACCGACGACACGAACCGCAGATGGCCAGCACTCGGCAAGAATCGTGCGACGAAATTGTGGCATAGACGGTCCACTTCCTCAACCTTCCGGTTGATCGGGTGGTCTTCGATCACCGTATGGTACGCGAGGTCGTCATCCAGCGTCAGAAGCGACGTCAGTGCGTTCTCGAGCCCACGCTCTACCGCCTTTGCGATTCCGATGATACCGTGCCGAATGCGGGTGATGTCCTTTTCAAGCCGCTCTTCGAAATGCGTCATTCGCCCCACCTCACTTGGGTACAGGATTTCCTGCTTGAAGGTACAAGCGTGGACTCAAAACCGCTGTCCACAGGTGTATCGCGTCGCGCTATTGTTCGACGGCTGCGACAGCCTCGTCTCCACAATCGACCGGTTGCCGCGGCGCATATCCCTTATTCGCAATGATGCACTGTCCCTCGTCGCTCAAGATCCAGTCGAGGTAGGCCTTGACCTCTCCGGCCGGCTCCCCCAGCGTGTACATAAAGAGGGGCCGCGCGATCGGATAGGTGCCGTCGATTGCTGTCTGGCTTGAGGGAAAGACGCAGGCGGCTTCCTCACTCATGCTGACGCACGGCATCTTGACCGTTTCCGTAGAGTATGCGAGTCCGCTATACCCGATAGCGCAAACTGTATTGTGTACCAGGTCTACGACGTCTTTGGAACCGTGCATGTCCCTCGAGCCGAGCTTGAAGTCACCTTTTCCGAGGATAGCCTCGCGAAAGTAGGCGTAGGTGCCCGAGTTATTCTGCCGGCTGACGCGGATAATCTCCTGATTCTTGCACCCGGGCACCGTAACACCGATGTCAGTCCATTTCTCAGTGGTACCGCCTTCTCCGTAGATCTTGGCCAGCTGTTCGGTTGTTATTCCATCCATCGGATTATCCGGGTGGACGAAGACTGCGAGAGCATCGTAGCCAACGATATGCTCGACCGGCTCGTTTCCATTGGCCCGAGCGAGCTCTACTTCGCTCTCCTTCATTTCCCGACTCGAACTGGCAATGTCGACCGTTCCGTTGATGAGCGCCGCGATACCGGTACCGGAACCGCCGCCCGTCACGGCTATCGCTACATTCGGATTGACAGACTGATACGCTTCAGCCCATGCCTGCGCGACGTTCACCAGAGTGTCAGATCCCTTGTTTTGCAGTACGGTCCTTCCGGAACCCTGTGACCCGCCGCCACAGCCGACGACGAGTACAGATACGAGCATCAATGGTATCCAGTTGTTGTTCATGGTAAAGGGTTGTGTGTTGCGGAGGTTCAAAACTTGAAGTGAAGAGTGACCCGTCCCGTTACGACTGAGCTGTCATCCTCTTCAAACTTGTTGATGACCATGTTGGGAATGAATTCCACGTTCTGATGCGGCCGCAATGCGATGCCACCCAGGAAGTAGTTTTCATATTCTTCTACGCCGGGGGAAGTCATTTCGACCCGGTCAAAACGAGCGATTAACGTTACGTTATCGTTAAGATTTGTCCGGGCAAAGACGCTCAGACCGTAGAGATCTGCGGATTCGTCCGTATCCGAGAGGTTGGTCTGCGTATAAAACCCCTCTATCCCGGCCGTGAATCGATCCGCGGAGTAGGCTATCAAGGCATTGCCGTTTACAGTACTCTCCCGAGCATCGCTGAACGTGGCATAATCGCCGCCAACCGTTACAATCAGCGATTCGGATGGATAGAACTCAAGCTGCCCGTATATGCGTTTATTCTTATTCGATTCGGCTCGTTCGCCGTTGTTATTTGCGATCATAAACCCGTACCGGACCTTGCCTTCGACCGTCACGGGCCCGCGAACCGCAACTCCGAAGTCTCTAGACCGCACGACACCCGCTCGGTCCTGAATGGTCTTCTCAAGACTTCGGAACCCCCAAGCCTTTTCGGCGACCGTGAAGGATGGGGGGGAGCTGATGCCGATCCAAAGATCGTGACCCTCCGCAAAGCTGTCGCTCCATCTCAGGTAGAGGTCCTTGACAAACGGCGACGGCTTTCCTTGCGCGGTAGTAGATCCGTCGTTGGCTTCCAGCCGGGCTCTCGCGGAGAAGTCTTCAGAGATGCCGAAATCAGAGGTGAGATAGAGGCGCCGGTAACCGAAACCGTTCTCGCCTTCCTGGTCTTCGATCGGCGAGGCTATGCGATACTCGTAATCGATATAGGCAAGTCCTGATATCTTCACTGTGGTCTGGGCAGATGATGGTCGGGCCAATCCGAAGAGGATGAGGACGCTGAGAAGGTGCAGTAGTCGATTCATGCGGGTGGGCTTTGCTGCCCACGCGTCTCCTGTCGAAGATGCGCAAGCAAAAACTTAAATGGCGCGGTTTACTGGAAGAAAACTAGTGCCCGCGCGTTTCGTATTTTTGTTATCAAATTGTTAATAGGGCCGTAGTTACCGGTGTGTGGGGCGCTTCGAAAAAATTTGCCATTCGATGGCTCCCTGCTAGTTGGCGTCGCACTTCGGGTCCATTTCCAACGGAACGACGCGCCAGCGTGCTCCATAGTCGAAATCTGGGCCTGAGAGCCCTTACATCCGTTTGGCAAGAGCCGACACTAGGATTTGGAGACGGCAGGCAATTCCTAACTGACGAGAAGGTGTAGATGAGCCCCGACGAGAACGATGTTACAAGCGGAAACGGGCAGGCAGCAGCGGGTCCTTCGGAGGCGTATGCAGGGGATGGTGGCGGTCCATCGTGGCGGCAGTTAGTGGATCAGCCTTCATCGGGCGACGCCCCGGACATTTCGCCACGGGATCTCGACGATCCTGCGTTCTATCTGAACCGCGAGATCAGTCTTCTACGCTTTCAGGAGCGGGTACTCGAAGAGGCTTTCAATCCCGATCTACCGCTTCTAGATCGCCTCAAGTTCGTGTCGATCGTTGGATCGAATCTGGATGAGTTCTTTATGGTGCGCGTCGGGGGCCTGAAGCTCCAACTCGCAGAGGGCGTCGTTGAGCGTTCTCCGGACGGGCGCACGCCCGCCGAGCAGCTGGCAGAGATCCGGCAGTTTTCGCACGAGATCATGAAGGCCTCCAAACGGTGCCTCCTCGAGGACCTGATACCCCTCCTTGCTGACGAAGGCATTCACCTGCTCGATTACGAAGAGTTGACCGAGAAGCAGCGCGCGCAAGTGAGGGACTACTTCGATGAGGTCATCTTTCCCGTATTGACCCCTATGGCCTTCGACCCAGGCCACCCCTTTCCACATATCTCAAACCTCAGCCTCAACCTTGCCGTCGTCATACGGGATCAGGCCGGTGAAGAGCGGTTTGCACGGGTAAAGATGCCGGCCTCTATCCCGCGTTTCGTCCCGCTGAAGCGGTCATCGGGCGGCGTACGAAAAGATGGTACGGCGCCGCGTAAACACTACTTCGTCTGGTTGGAGCAAGTAGTGGCTTCCAACCTGCAGCGACTGTTTCCGGGCATGGAAATCGTCGCATCCTATCCGTTTCGAGTTACGCGTAACGCCGACATGATCATACAGGAGCTCGAGGCAGACGATCTCCTCGAGACCATGGAGCAAAGTGTTCGACAACGGCGATTTGGGTCCGTCGACCGCGTCACCTTTAATCCTGGAATGCCCGAACACATCCGCCAAATACTCGTCAAGAACCTGCGCGTAGACAACAAGGACGTCTATGAGCTCGACGGCCCTCTCGGCACGAGCGGCTTGATGTCCCTGTACGATAGTGTCGATCGGCCGGATCTGAAAGAGCATCCATTCATCCCGTTCACACTGCCCCACCTGCGTCTCGAGGACTCCAAGTCGTCAATTTTTGACCGGATCGCCCGAAAGAGCACGCTGATTCATCACCCGTATGACTCCTTCGCGCCGGTAGTCGACTTTCTGTTCGCGGCGGCGAACGACCCGAACGTGCTTGCCATCAAGCAAACACTCTACCGGGTAGGTAAGAATGCTCCTGTCGTACGTGCCCTGTTGAAGGCGCGCGAAAATGGAAAGCAGGTTACTGCTTTGGTTGAACTCAAGGCGCGATTTGACGAAGAGAGCAACATCGAGTGGGCAAAGACGCTCGAGCGCGAGGGAGTCCACGTCGTCTATGGACTGCTCGGCCTCAAGACGCACTCCAAGCTCGCGATGGTCGTGCGGAAAGAGGACGACAAGATGCGGAGGTACGTTCATCTGTCCACCGGCAACTACAACGTAGTCACTTCGCATATCTATGAGGACCTTGGATTCTTTACGTGCGACGAAGACATAGGTGCAGATGTCACTGACATCTTCAACTATCTGACCGGTTACTCGGCAAAGAAGGACTATCGCAAGCTGATAGTGGCCCCCATCAAGCTCAGGGCCAACCTGGAAAGCCGCATTGAACGAGAGATTGAGCACGCTCGCGCCGGGCGCGGCGGACACATCATTGTTAAGGCAAATGCGCTGGTTGACAAGTCAATAATCAAGCTCTTCTATCGGGCGTCCATGGCGGGCGTGAAGATCGAGCTGATCATCCGCGGTATCTGTTGCCTCCGGCCTGGCGTCGAGGGAATCAGCGAGAACATCACCGTCCGAAGTATCGTCGGGCGTTTCCTCGAGCACAGCCGCATCTACTACTTTGCCAACGGAGGCAACCCGGAGGTGTATCTGGGAAGTGCGGACATGATGCCGCGCAACATCGATCGCCGTGTAGAGGTGCTGTTCCCCATCGAGGAGGCCGATCACATTCAGCGAATTCGAAACGAGATCCTGGACGTGTATTTCGCTGATACCGCCAAAGCGAGGCTGCTGCAATCCGACGGCTCGTACGTTCGGGCTTCAGCCGGCGATGAAGACGAACTCGTTTCCGTCCAGGACCACTTCCTGAAGCAGCGAATCGCGTGGCAAAATGATGATACACTCGTTCCAGGACCGAGTTAAGCATCCATTCGTGTTGCGCACCATTCGACCAACACTTTGCCGATGAGCCCAGACGGAAGCGCTGATGTGCTCCAACTATCCTCGTTTCTGATGGGGCTGTTCGGCGGCCTTGCGCTATTCCTGTACGGGATGGACAAGCTTACCGGCGCGATGAAGTCGGCCGCGGGCTCGGGCGTCCAGCGAATTCTGGCGAGGCTAACCAAGAATCGAGTGAAGGCTGCGTTTGCCGGCGCAGCGACGACGGCGATCATACAGTCGTCATCGGTCACAACGGTTCTTGTCGTCGGCTTTGTGTCTGCCGGCCTGATGTCGCTGCCTCAGTCGATCGGCGTGATCATGGGTGCGAACGTTGGCACCACGATCACGGCGCAAATCATTGCGTTTAAGGTGACCGCCTACGCGCTCGCGATGGTCGCAATCGGCTTCTCCCTGATGTTCTTTAAGAAGCGGGAGCGCCTTGTGCAATATGGCGCGATGCTGATGGGTTTGGGGCTGCTCTTCTTTGGTATGGACCTCATGGGCGACGCAGCGCGGCCGCTGCGATCCTACGAACCATTCATCGCCGCCATGAGGCAGATGGACTCCCGATGGATCGGCATACTCATTGGTGCCGGTTTCACGGCTCTGATCCAGAGTTCATCAGCCGCTACCGGCGTAATTATCGTGCTTGCCACGCAGGGATTCGTCACGTTGGAGGCAGGCATCGCGCTGGCCTTTGGCGCTAATATCGGCACCTGCGTCACAGCGCTCCTTGCGGCAATCGGGAAACCGGTCGAAGCGGTGCGGTCCGCGCTGGTTCATGTCATTTACAACGTTGCCGGCGTTCTGATCTGGTTGTGGCTGATCGATGAACTTGCGGACATCGTGACGTGGATGTCACCCACGGCGCCTCATCTCTCCGGAACCGAGCGACTCGCCGCGGAGACGCCACGGCAAATCGCGAACGCCCACACGGTCTTCAACGTCGCCAACACGCTCATCTTCATCTGGCTGGTGACGCCGATCGCGTGGCTGGTCCGTAGGGCTGTGCCAGAGCGGGCCCGGCCTGACACCCGGATCAGGCCCAAGTATCTGGATGACATCCTTTTGGAGACGCCGGCTCTTGCACTCGACAGGGTCCGTCTCGAGTTACGGAGACTGGGAGGCCGCTCTAAATCCATGGTAGAGTGTGCCCTTCCGGTTGCATTGACCGGGTCGTGGTCCGAATTGGAGGTTCTGGAGCGGCTGGACGACGAGATAGACGAGCTGCACGGGGCTATCATATCCTACCTGGGCAGGTTGTCGAAGCAGGACCTCGGGTCGCGGGATGTCGCGGTCGTTCAGGAGTACATCAGCGCGGCGAACGACATCGAAAACATTGGCGACATGATCGAAACAAATATCGTCTCCGCCGGGCGGGAGCGCTTGGAAAAGCACGTTGCGGTCAGTGAAAGCACACGCGCCGTACTGCGCGGCCTCCATCGAAAGGTCAATGAGATGGTCGACACGGCTCTTCATGCCCTCGACACGAACGACGTCTCCCTTGCACAAAGCGTGATCGACAGCAAGCGGGAGATTAGTGCCTCCGCTGAACAAGCCGAGAGACATCTGGCGACCCGTCTGGCAGCCGAAGAAGCTGACCGCGTCGCGCTCTTCAGAATTGAGTCTGAAATGATCGAATATCTCAAGCGCGTCTATTACTTTGCGAAACGGATAGCCAAATCCGTGGTTGACGTACAAGACATTAGCCGAGCCGAGCCGGCATCCGTCCCGAATTCTTCCGACGACGCTCTATCCCATGAACGAACGTTATCTCAATGACCTTAGAAAGATCGTGGCGACCAAGCCGCAGGTCTTCTTTCGTCCAATGGCATTCTTCGTGGCCAGATGCGGCGTGCTCACGCTCGTGTTTGAGGGGTTCAGCTCCGCAATTTTTGAGTTGAAGCTCCGGGTCGAAAAGCTCATCCCCAATCTGGAGCCTGAGCATGAGGGATCAAAGTGGCCCAAAGTGACGCTGGGTATGCTCCGAGATCGTGAGGCACTTAGTGCACGCGACATCGTGCGGCTCCGTGACATCGCCGACGAATGGAACGACACTCTACGACAGGAAGGAGAGATAATAGCAGTCCGCAGTCTATCAGCCGTGGAATACGGGTGCCGCAGTCTGGAGCGGCGCTATAGAACCGTTGACCTTCCGTTGAAGGTGGATGAACGGGCCGACAATCCACCGCAGTATCATACGGAGTACGTCCAGTCGATCGTCTCGCAATTCTCTCGCGAGCAAATGGATCGCTATGCAGCGGAATTGGAAAAGAGGGGACATCGGGAGACGCACTACCGCTCGCCGGCTCGTGGCTGGTCGCTGGTTGCCGACATCGCGGCGGATCGCTTGCCGTTGGCCAACGCTCTGATTGATGAGGTGGAGCGCTTGGTCCCGGGGAAGTACTGCCGTATCGATCCGGGCAGCCGGCACATAACAATTCGATCGCTCGACGTGATGCGTACAAAGAGAGGCCGCGCCGAAATCGAAGCGGCCCCGGTGTCGGGATCTTCAAAAGCCGATCAGTTGGCGGAGTAGAAACGCTACTCGTGGATCCGGCCATTCATCCCCTCCAGGATGGCGACCTGACAATAATCTTTGTCGCCCCAGTCTTCGTGAGTGAGGTCGCCGTCCAGACTCGATCGAGATTTTGCGGTCGTCTAGCGAGAACGCTTTTCCAAAACTACAGCCGGTTCGGTTGCGCGTAATGCGACGTGATCACCCGGCTTGAAGGCAGCCGGGCTCGGCATGTGAACCAGGTATTCGCTTCCGGTCACATTCACCTTGTACGTGATGTCGTGACCTTTGAACTCTCTTTCAAGGACGACGGCGGCGGTTGTCTCGTCGGGATCAGGTTCAAGGGCAAGGTGCTCGGGTCGAAGGGAAAGGAGCACATTGCCTTCCGCCGACCGGTTCAGAACGACTTCTCCGATCGGAGTGTCTGCAACGGTGCCTCGCGCAAAGGAAAGCATCAGATTGGTTCTCCCGAGAAATTGCGCGACAAAGAGTGTTCGCGGCTGGAAATAGACCTGCTCGGGCGTTCCCACCTGTTCGATCTGACCGTTCCATATCACAGCGACGCGGTCCGCGATGGACAGGGCCTCCTCCTGGTCATGCGTGACCAGGATTGCGGTCATCCCCGTCTTCTTGAGCACGTCTCGTATTTCTTGACGGGTCGTCTGGCGAAGCAAGGCATCGAGGTTCGAGAACGGCTCGTCGAGCAGGATGACTTCAGGGGAAGTGGCGAGAGTCCTCGCGAGGGCCACGCGTTGCTGCTGTCCCCCCGACAACTGGTGGGGTCTTCGACTCTCATAACCTGAAAGCCCCAAGAGGCGGGTTACCCGACGGCGTATCTCAGCTCGTTCACCTGAGGGGACGGACTGGAGCCCGAATGTGATGTTCTCTTCCACAGTAAGATGCGGAAAGAGCGCATAGTCCTGGAATACCAAGCCGACTCCGCGCCGTTCGGGAGGAACGTGAGTGCCGGGTCCGGCGATGACTTTACCCTTTAGGGAAATCTCTCCCGCGTCGGGCCGTGTTAACCCGGCGATAAGCCTGAGAATCGTCGTCTTTCCACAACCGCTTGGACCCAGCAGGGCGAGAATCTCACCTTCCTCGACCGCGAACGTGAGGTTGTCCACAACGGCCGGACCGTGCTGCGAAAAGCGCTTGAAGAGCGATTGGACTTCGAGAATGGGGGGCATCGGAGAATCGGCATCTACCGGCAATCGACCGTGTGAACGGACTGTGCGCTGAAAGGTTTGGTCGTCATTTATGTAGAACGGGTCGAATTCTGCTTGACCGCTCGTGCCGAATGAGGAGCCCTACAAAGAGGGCCGAAAGAACGATAATCGACAGAGCATATGGCGCCGCGGGAGCGTACATCGCCTCGCTCGTGTAACTCCACACGTTGAGCGAAAGCGTCTCGAATCCTGGAGGCGCCAGAAGGACGGTTAAAGGCAGCTCTTTGAGCGCAGAGAGAAATACGAATGCTATCGAGACTACGATTCCGGTTCGGATGAGCGGCAGGGTCGTGGATGCGAAGGCGCGCAGCGGCGTTCTTCCCAAAGACCGCGCGGCCTCTTCGACGTGCGGAGGCGCCTGGTAAAGGGCTGATCGCACTGGGCCGATGGCCTCTGCAACAAAGTGCAGCGTGTAGGCAAAGATCAACAACCAGAGCGTCTGATAAAGTCCGGGCGCAGCTGACAAGGAGAAGAAGATGTAGGCAAGTGCCAACGCGAGTGGTGGTAGCGCATAGCCCAGATACGAGGCTCGTTCTATCGACCGCGTAACCACCGACGGAAAGCGAACGCTCAGATACGAAAGTGGAACTGCAAGTAGCGTCGCCGCCAGCGCGGCTGGCGCCGAAGCGGTGACGGCGTTCCACAACGGAGACGCAAGTGTACTCCATTCAAAACCAGAACCTACCGCCACCCACCCGATGATGGACGCTACGGGAATTCCGAGGGACAACGTGCCGAGAGTGGCGCAGTACGCGACGGCAAGAGGTCGCCACCTGCCGAGGGGAGTGAGTCCTCTCGAATGTGAGATAGGACTCGAACGGTCGAGTCGCAGATCGCGTAGAAGCCGGGCCTCGACAACCAGGACGATTGCCGTCAATGATAGCAGCATCAGAGCGAGGATCGCGGCATAGGTTCGCTCAAAGGCTCCTGCGAACTGCACGTAGATCGCTAGACTGAACGTCTCAAAGCGCATTAGCGAGACGACGCCGAAATCTCCCATCACATGCAGAACGACGAGCAGCGCCCCGGCGAGGTAGGCCGGTCGCAGTTGTGGCAAAGTCACTCGCAGAAACACCTGCAGCTTGCCGAAGCCAAGCGACTGACCCGCCTCCTCGAGCGTCGGATCGAGCCGCATCATGGCGGCTCTCAGATTCAGAAACAGATAAGGTGACGTGTAGAGCGAAAGCGCCAGCAACGCTCCCCAGTACCCCGAAAGAGTCGGCACGTCGACGCCTAGATACCGCGCGAGGGTCCCGTACGAACCGGTGACGCCCAGTATGACGTACGCAAGGACGTACCCCGGAACTGCCAGCGGAAGAACGCCGATCACCGTGTAGAGCTTCGCCGGTCGGAGGTCGGTCCTCGCCGTGAGCCACGCGAGCGGAAAGGCAATGATACTTCCCACTGCGAGAACGCCGAGAGCCAGCAGGACCGTATTCCACAACAGCTGGGCGTTGCGCGTGCTCAGGATCAGCGTTTGCAGCCGAATCGGATCCGCGTCGAGCGCCCTTACGATGAGGTACGAGAGCGGAATCGCAAGACCGACTACCACCAGGATAATCGGCAGTAGGAAGTACCAGTGCAGAAGCCGTCTAATGCCGTGCCGTTCCACCTACAGGAGTCCGACCTCTCGAAGCATGTCGAGTGTTTGCTGGAGATCTTGCAACTGGTCGAGCTCAACGGCCGGAACCAGCGAGTCAGGCGGTAGCGACCTTTCACTGGAGACTCGGACAACCGGGTACTCGAACGTCTGGTCGGCGAAATATTGCTGGGTCTGGTCGTCAAGCACGTAGCTGACAAATCGGGCGGCGGCTGCCGGGCTGTTGGAATGAGTTACAATTCCCACCCCGGCAACGTTGACCAGGTTGCCGATGTCGCCGGCGTCGAATGAGGTCTGATCTACCGGAAAATCCGGATCCTCACTTTTGAAGCGGTAAAGGTAGTAGTGATTGGGCAATCCAAAGTCGACGTCGCCGTTGGCAATGCCTTGCAGAATTGCGGTGTTCTTAGGGAAGGCAACTGCATCATTCTCCTTCATGTCCGTGAGCCATTTGCGCGTTATGTCGTCGCCGTGGACCAGCCGCATGGCCGTCACGAACGCCTGGAACGATCCGTTTGCAGGAGCCCAGCCGACGCGCCCGCGGTAGTCAGGCGCCGTCAGGTCGAAAACCGAAGACGGGAGTTCGTCCGGATTGACACGATCCACCGAAAAGGCCAGCGTACGTGCCCGACCACTGGTAGCGACCCATGCGCCGCGGTTGCCTACGTAGTTCGTGCCGACCCTTAAAACCAGAGAGTCGGGCAGCGTGGCAAGAAGACCTTCCTGGGCAACCGCACCAAGCGCACCGGCATCCTGTGCCCAGAAGACGTCGGCACGAGACTGATCGCCTTCCTCCATCAACGCAACAGCCATCTCCGCAGTGTCACCATACCTGACGTCCACCTTGATACCAGTGTCTGTGGAGAATCTCATGACGACCGGTTCGACCAGTGACTTGCTGCGGCCGGAATAGACCGTCAAATTCGGGTCCTCCCCGGACTGGCATCCCATCCAAAGAAGTGAAAGCGAGAGCAGGAGCAGGCGTGACCTTTGTGTGTTCATTCCTTGAGATCGTTGGCGCGCTTGCACAGGAGTTCATCGAGTGAATATCCAGGCGCAGCGGCAATTCGTAGGGCGACGGACGATTCGTTACGGACATTCTTTCCACTCGCCGGCGTCGGCTTCAAAACGCCGCCCGATCAAGCTTATTTAGAATCAATCTAAAAAACACTTCGATGTGATTCAGAATCGGCGCATCGCGTAATAGTGAATCGCCAGAAACTTCACTTGGTCACCTTCAAGATGATTTCGAGGTTCCTATTGAGGATGGTACGCTCTATCCTCGCTGGATCTAGCCGGTATCATCAACGCGGGGTATCTGGGTGAAAGCAATCTTTGTGGGCCGGTCGGAGTGGACAGACGTTCGGATCGAGAGCGCCTGGGACTTCGGGTGTGATGTACGCGTCGTGAATAACTGCTCCGATTTCGACCGGTCTGGAGGGAAATCCGAAACACAGGTTGTATTCCTCGCGGCGGCGGCTGACGAGCTCTTGCCAACGGCCGAAACGGCTGTTCGTGAACTGTCGCATGTCTACCTCGACTCAGATTCTGTTGCTCCTCTCGCAGATGCACGCCTGCTTATAGATCACGCTCGCGAGGCCGGTGTGCAGCTTTCGTGCACGCGGCCATTATTGTTCGACGAACAGATTCAGGAATTGCTGGAAGAGGGACCTGCCCGAATACTCTCCGTGACTTCGGGGCTGGACACGAGCAGTAGCTGGCGCCGTAGTTTGCAGGCCGTGGCGGATCTAGCGTGCACCCTTTGTGGTACGTTTGCAACCCGCCGAATTGACGTGGAGGTGGCCCGGAATGCATCGGGCTTGCCCGTCATGGCCCTGCTGTCGATCCGCTTCCTCAACGGCGCTCTTGCGCACGTTCGCATGGGGCCGGAGGACGAAGAGGCATGTCGGGTTTTCGCAGCGACAGAAGTTCGTGTCAGGAGTATAGAGTCCAGGCCGCGCGTACGGCTGGTGAAACGAGAGACCGATGCTTTTCTTTCGGCAGTGCAGAACGGCTCCTCTGCGCCGGTCGCTTTGCAAAGCGTTCTTGACGCGTCCTCGCTGGTAGAGGAAATCCTTCGGCGCCTTCGGCAGTAGTCTCGTAGCAAAACGGAATCGTGACAAATTCGGGCGTGGACATAGGGATCGAGGCGCGGATCGCGCAGTCGCCTCTAGGCGACGTACTGAAACGGGTAGGACAGGCCGCGGACGAACTCGGCATCGAAGCCTATGCGGTCGGCGGCGTAGTGCGTGACCTGGTGCTCGGTAGATCCACGAGCGACCTCGACTTTGTCACTGTCGGAGCGGGAAGCGGTATCAAGCTCGCCCAGAAGGTCGCGCTTCAATTTGACGCCAGGCCCGCCAGCGTGTACCCGAAGTTCGGAACCGCCGCAGTTCGCCTTGGTGCATCGAAGGGTCAGTCCGAGACTGGCAGTGACCTGCTACTCGAGTTTGTCGCGGCGAGAAAGGAGAGCTATCGAGCTGATTCCCGTAAGCCGTTGGTGGAGGATGGAACACTCGAGGACGATCAGCGGCGACGCGACTTCACCATCAACGCGATGGCGCTCGCTCTGAATGCGGAGCGGTTTGGGCAACACCTCGATCCCTTTGACGGCATGGGAGACCTCGAGAAGAGGATCATTCGGACACCGCTCGAGCCGGCAGACACGTTTGCGGACGATCCTCTGCGGATGGTCCGTGCGGCACGCTTCGCGGCTCAACTCGACTTTCGGATCGAAGACAAGGCGTTCGCCGCCATGCGGCGGCACGCATCCCGCATTCATATTCTCAGCCAGGAGAGAATCACCGACGAGATCGAAAAGATCATGTGCTGCGACGAGCCGTCGCGGGGGTTCATCATTCTAGAGGCCACTGGCATTCTGGAGCTGACTTTCCCGGAACTCGTCGAGCTCAAAGGTGTCGAGGCGATTCACGGGCGCCGGCATAAGGACAATTTCTTGCATACGCTTCAGGTGCTCGACAATCTGGTCGAACTGACACACAATCGACCGTGCGAAGACACGTATTGGCTCCGTTGGGCGGCTCTGCTACATGACATCGGAAAGCCGGCGACCAAACGCTACTCCCCGTCAACGGGTTGGACTTTTCACAGCCACGAGGAGCGTGGAGCCAGAATGATCAGCGGCCTGTTTCGTCGGCTCAAGCTTCCCACCGACGATCGCATGCGATACGTGCGAAAATTGATCCGACTACATCACCGCCCGGTCGCTTTGGTGGACGACAACGTCACGGACTCGGCTGTCCGCAGACTTCTCTTTGATGCAGGCGAGGACATCGATGATCTCATGACGTTGGTGCGTGCTGACATAACATCGAAGAACCCGCGTCGCGTACGCCGCTACCTGAACGCATTTGATTCTGTTGAAGAGAAGATGCTGGAAGTTGAGGAGAAAGACCGTCTCAGGAACTTTCAGCCGCCGGTTGACGGCAACGAGATTATGGAGGTGCTCGGTTTGCCGCCCAGCCGAGCCATCGGGGACTTGAAAGAAGCGGTGCGTGAGGCAATACTCGACGGGATTATTCCGAACGAGCATGATGCCGCATTCGACTACCTGATGCAAATCAAGGACGACATTCTTGCAGAGTCACGGAAGGGGAAGAATCGACAATGACGGACGAAGGCGAGAATTCAGGTGACGATACGTCGCGGCGTCAAGATGGCAGCCGCGGTACTACTACCGAAACGAATACTACTGGTACCGAGGGTCTCGCCAAAGCGGGCGCAGGTTCCGGTAGCAAACTGGTGGCCTCGACCGGCAACTCGGCTGTCGTGGAGGGGCCGCCAGGTATCAGTGGCTCAACAAGCGTCGCTGGCGGCCGTCTTCTTATGGCAATCGAGCCGGTGTCCAGCCGGGCCCGAACGTTTGTGGGCTTCTTTGGAACGCTTGGGTCGCTGTCGGGTCTGTCCGCACTGGTGGTCGTACTGCTTGTCTATCTGCCGTTCGAGCCTTTCGCATGGTGGAAAGCTGTCGCCGCCGTTGCGACCCTGCTAGTCCTTGCCGTGCCCGCAGCCATTCTATTCGTTTTTCGTCTTGGACTTCACCAACTGGTTACGCTACCGGAGCGTCTTGTCGATGCGTCGACAGAGCTCTCGTCCACGTCTCGAGACGCGTATTCGGCAGTCACCGATGGGGCGGGGAAACGATTCGGAAGGCTATTGAGCCTGATCCAGTCGATCGCCCGGCTGAGATCGTCGCTGTTCGATAGTCGAGAGGCCCTTGTTGGCGCTTCGGTCTTGGTCCGGGTAGCCAATCCGATCGTTCTGGTTTTGGTGCTCGCCAGTGTTGTGCTGTCCGGACTGCTCATCGCCGTTGCAGCCGTTGCCGGTGCTGTCGCAATTTTCTAATTCGACGTTTTTCTGATTCGACGCCGTTACAATTGCTTGCTAAGTCCGATCAGATTGAAACCTTGGTAGAAACGAAGCAACACGCGTCTGATCCGGTCTCTCACCGTTATCTCTGACTGAATACCGAGTAGTTCGTTGGCTGTCGTAGCCAGATGCTCTCTTGCATGGCGGACTGCGGGATCCTGAAAGACGTAACGTGATCCCGTCTGCAGCAGCCATTGGCGGCGTACCTCAGGCACGTCGGCCAACGACCCGACAGCACTCCCATCTATCCATTTCTTCCAGCGGCCGCTCGCGTCGAGCGCCTCGAACAGTGTCGCCACAAAGGACGGGTCCCGTCCCGCGAGCTTGCATCGAGATTCGATGGCGGAAAGTACGTCCACCTCGTGAGCTGCCAATCCCGGTCCAATATTGGCGCCTCCAATGCCGACCTCGGGAAACAGTTCGGGCTTGGCGAGGTCGTCGCAATAATGTGCCTTGATCAAAGCATCGAATTGGTCTGCAACACGGACCGCTGCTTTCGCCCGATCGGTCTCGAACGATGCCCGATCCAACTGCGTACCGACGTCACAAACCGCGAACTCCGGGAGAGGTAACCCGCGAATCGTCAGCCGTGGCCACAGTTCGCTGAGCATAGCGTCGAGTCGCTTGGCTGAGTCCTCGCCCGAAGCCGTCTCCTCGACGCCGACCTCATAATGTAAATGTGCCCGGCCCATACGTGAACGCTGCTCCTCGGCGAGGGCGAGAAGCTCTTCCGTACGCTCAGCCATAAGTCCGGGTGACGGTTGGCCGTGGGAGGTCAGGTCGACAGTCGTATCGAAATGAAGCCATTCGTAACCGGCTTCAATGCAGGAGACTACCGTGTCTTGGACCGCATCCCATGTCTCATTGAAGTGGGCGGAACCTGAGCGGTGAAGGTCCTTCTTCCAGGGACCCGCATGATCGAGGCAAATCACGATTGGGACTCCGGGCGCAATTTGACCGGCCGTGCTCTGCAGGTGATCCGCAAAGGTCTTGGGCGTCCAACCAGAATAGCCCCCGTCCGTGTCGACCTGGTTCAGCGTAGCTGTGAAGATGGCGGGAGCATCGGACTCTGCAGCTGCCAACAGATTGGCGTCGACGATCGCCGGAGAAACAGGGCAGACCGCGAGCAGTGTGAAGCGAGCAGGCTTTGTCGTGTCTCGGCGGAGTTGAAGGAGCTTCGAAACCGTATCCGCTCCGAGTGTCGGCCTGCTCGAATCACTCACAACAATGCGTCTCGCCGACCAGCGGCGAACCCCCGGACTATTCCTCGGTGGCTTTTGAGACCGGTCGCACGTCCCAAAGGAGCATCTGCTCTATATCTGCATAATCCTCCTCGCCGTCGGCATCGACAAACTTATAATCCCCCAACTCCTCCCGGCGCGAAGCCGGAACACGCGTCCACGCGACGCCCTCTTGATCCTCGAACGAATCGGGAAACGGACTCGCTATCCGATACGACGGGTGATAAGAGCGGTACGTCTTTTCCGCTTCGTACAGAGCTGCTCTCCTTGCACCTGCCTTCGTGGCGCTGATTCCCGTCACTCGAAACGGTACGATTGTAATCGAGGCCTGAAACGTGCCGTCTTCGAGATCGGTGTATTCAGGACGCATCACCTCGAAGTCTTCAGGAACCGGATAGGCGCTTCTTTCTGTAGTCTCGAGCATTTGGGACCTTGCGTGTTGAATTGATTAATGCGATGTGTGTAAGCCTGACCGTTCCGTCTATTCGGATCGTGGACAACCACATCGACGCCGCGTCCGTTCCCGCGATAGGCGGGCTGACGATCAATTTAGCAAATCTTGGTTGTCTAGCGGCACGGCCCAGGGTCGGGCGCCTCACTCTCATTGGCCTGCCTAAATTCGCTTCCGCGGTCTATTGTTTTCTTTACAGTCCTTTTCGTTCTTTCACTCAAGTCATCCACGCTGGACGTGGACAACTCCGACGCAAACCACTTGGCCCTATGAGCCCGCATCTGCTGACTGGCACATCGGGAGACGCGCAAGTCGGCGTTCTCCTTCTGTTAAGCAAAATGTCACCCACACGACTCGATACAGGAGAGATCGCCGGCCGATTACTGCGTTCTCCTTTGCCTCTCGCGTCGGACGACTACGATTTTGACGAGGACGTCGATGACGACTTCGACGACGAGTTTGAAGAGGACGATTTTGACGATGAGGACCTCGACGATGTAGACGACTTCGACGACGACGAAGACGGACTGGATGACTTTGACGATTTCGACGACGACTTCGACGACGATTTCTAGTGCACGCGGCACGACTGTGTAGGGCCGACGATTTCCGTGGTGTGGTTTTGGCACTGCCCAACGAAGCAGAGAGTACTCACCAAACTTCTATATCCGTTATTGTACACCATCTATTGTGTGTCCACCGATGATTTGACAAGGCGAGTGTTGACAAGCATGTTGATGGGTAGTTGAAACGTGTGGACAGCGAGTGCCAATAACGGCAATCGGCTGGGTGGGAGTAGCTCTCGCCGTGGGTCACAATCGCTGCTCATGGTTAGCTGATGACCGTTTCGGACGGACTCGCATGTGAAATCGTCCTTGTTGAAAAAATAAATTTGCATAACGGTCGTCGCGACCCTTTTATTAGGTGAGCGCGGTTCGCCGTGCGTCTAACGGTTTATGGCCAGCCCAGGCGATAGACCGTTATTCATCTCTGCTCTTTTCCTGCTGACCCGCACGGGAGGACGTCCTCCCCGTAGCGGGACCCGAGCGAAAGATCTGCCCGATAAGAACCCAAACGCGGAGGGTGCCTCGCCCACCTTGAGGCACAACTCCCCCCAAAACCGATTGCCATGCCTGACAAGCCCGCCGCAAAAGGAAAGTCCACGACACAGCAGACAGCGAACCAGGATGTGACCACCGGACTCAAAATATCGAGAGTCTTTTCAGAGGTCGATAAGCATCCATTTGATTCGGTAGTTTGGGAGAAGCGCGACGCGGCTATCAGGAATCAAACCGGCGACGCAATCTTCGAGCAGAAGGACGTCGAGTTTCCGGTCACGTGGAGTCAGCTCGCAACAAACGTGGTTGCCAGCAAATACTTCTACGGAGACGTGTCTCGTGCCGGCGAGGATCCGGCACAGGGTGGACGCGAACACTCGCTCAAGCAGCTCATCCATCGGGTCACGCGGACCATCGCCGACTGGGGCACGGAGCAGAATTATTTCGCTTCGGAAGAGGACGGCAAGCGATTCTACGATGAACTCACCTGGCTGTGCGTCAATCAGTACGGGTCGTTCAACAGTCCTGTCTGGTTCAACGTGGGACTCGCTCACGAATACGGGGTGAGGGACACGGGCGGAAAGGTCATCTACGCCTGGGACGAGAAGAAGCGAGACGTCGTAGCCGTAGATCCCTACGAACGTCCACAGGCATCAGCCTGCTTCATCATATCGGTCGAAGATTCGATCGACGACATCTGGAAGCTGATGTCGGAAAGTGCGCGACTCTTCAAGTTCGGCTCGGGCGTTGGAGCCGATTGGTCGAAACTCCGCTCCTCCAGCGAAAAGCTGTCGGGTGGTGGAACGCCTTCCGGCCCGGTCTCCTTCATGCGCGTACAGGACGCCACAGGCGGGACAATCAAGAGCGGCGGGAAGACGAGGCGGGCCGCGATAATGCAAACCCTGAAGTGCTGGCATCCCGACATCATGGAATTCGTGACGGCCAAGCAGGAAGAAGAGAAGAAGGCGTGGGCGCTGATTGAACAGGGATACGACGGGTCCTTCAACGGGCCGGCGTACGGCAGCGTCGCTTTTCAGAACGTCAACCAGTCGGTTCGCGTCACCGACGAATTCATGAACGCGGCGGACCAAGACGAAGTGTATAACCTCCGGAGCGTTGGCTACGGTGAAACGCTCGGCTCTGTGGATGCATCGGACGTTCTTTTCAAGATCGCTGAGGGAACGCACGTCTGCGGCGACCCCGGCCTTCAGTACGAGGACACCATCCAGCGTTGGCATACCTGCAAGAAGTCCGCGCCCATCCACTCGAGCAATCCCTGCTCCGAGTACATGTTCCTCGACGACTCCGCATGCAATCTCGCGTCCTTGAATCTCCGGAAGTTCCGGTCGGCGGACGGGCGGTTCGACGTCGAACGATTTCGCGCCGCGACACGCATCTTCATTACCGCGATGGAGATCCTCGTCGACAACGCTGGATATCCTTCAAAGCTGATCGCGAAAAATAGCCACGACTATCGCCCGCTGGGTCTTGGCTTTGCGAATCTGGGCGCACTCCTCATGTCAATGGGAATGCCATATGACAGCGATGAAGGGCGCGCCGTCGCGGGCGCAGTGATGGCCATCGAGCACGCTGAAGCCTATGCGCGAAGCGCGGAAATTGCAGCGAATCGAAAGATTGGATCCTTCGCCGGCTTTAAGAAGAATCGCGAGCCAATGCTGGAGGTCATGAGGATGCACCGCGACGCCGTTCAGGACATACACGCGAGCTGCCCCGTGTATCTCCTGCAGGCGGCCACGGATTCGATGAACCGCATGGTCGAGCTTGGTGAGAAGTTCGGCTATCGGAACGCTCAGGCCACCGTCCTCGCGCCAACCGGTACGATCGCTTTCATGATGGACTGCGACACGACGGGCATCGAACCGGATATCGCGCTCGTCAAGTACAAACTACTGGCGGGGAAGGGAGATGGCCTGCTCAAAATCGTCAATAGGACCGTTCCCGAAGCACTCGAAAAGCTCGGTTACGACGCAGAGCAGCGCACGGAGATTCTGGAGTACGTCGAGAACGAGGATACCATCGAAGGCGCACCGCACCTCAAGGACGTACACCTGCCGGTGTTCGATTGCGCGTTCAAGCCGTTCAACGGAACCAGGTCGATTCACCACAGCGGCCACATACGCATGATGGCCGCGTGCCAGCCGTTTATTTCCGGAGCTATCTCCAAGACCGTCAACATGCCTGAGAACGCAAGTGTTGAGGAAATAAGAGATGCATACGTGCAAGGTTGGAAGCTAGGACTGAAAGCAATCGCGATCTACAGGGAGAACTCGAAACGATCGCAGCCACTTTCTACCAGTCAAGGCGGCAACACGAAGAAGCAGGAGGGCCCGGGCGGAGACGGTATGGCTTCGGCGGAACCGACCATCGTTGAGAAGGAGGTCGAGAGGATCGTCTACAAGCCGATCCGAAAGCGGCTGCCGGATGAGCGGCCCTCGATCACGCAC
The DNA here is from genome assembly GCA_041609895.1 of Rhodothermales bacterium. Taxonomy (GTDB): domain Bacteria; phylum Bacteroidota; class Rhodothermia; order Rhodothermales; family JABDKH01; genus JAHHLP01. The sequence goes on along the minus strand of JBFIPX010000021.1, from coordinate 10,551 downwards.
AAGTTCTCAATCGCCGGACACGAGGGCTACGTCCACATCGGGCTATATCCCGACAACAAAATGCCGGGCGAGATCTTCATCACGATGGCCAAGCAAGGGTCTACGATTGCAGGACTGATGGACGCGTTCGCGACGTCGATCTCGATCGCTCTCCAGTATGGCGTACCTCTGGAGGACATCTGCACCAAGTTCAGCCACATGCGCTTCGAGCCGTCGGGCTTCACCAACAATCGGCAGATCCCGATCGCCAAATCCATAATGGATTACATCGCCCGATACCTGTCCCTCAAATTCCTCGGCAGTCCGCAGGTCGGCCATGACGACGTATCGCGAGATCTCGTCGGGAGCACGGACGTCGATGTCAGGCCGGTGCTGCGCGATAATGGTCGGAGCACGCCGGAGCCGGAGGACGGACTGGTTGGGAGCACAGTAGAAGAATTTCTTGGAGCTGCGGAGCACGCCGGAGCATCCGAGGCATCAGTCCACGTAGAAATCGATGCACACGCCTCTTTTCGGAACCAGGAGGACGCCCCGCCCTGCCCCAATTGCGGATCAATAACGGTTCGATCGGGAGCATGCTACTCCTGCCCGAACTGCGGCAATACCAGCGGATGCGGATAACAGACCCACGCAAATAGAGCGTGGCGTAGCAGCCTCACAAACGCTTTGACCGAACGGTGAACACCAAATGGTCGCCGCGAGCGACCTCGGTCGAGTGAAGACGCCCGGGCCCGTGGGGGGAGCTCGGGCGTTCTTCTTATTAACAGATCATGCTTGATCTCGATGCGCGGATCTATGGGAAGATGCCCATTTCGGTATACGAGGTCGCAACCTTGTCAATCGCGCTGATGAAGGCCGCCGTTCGAAGGTCCGTCTTCTTTTGATTGGAAATGTCGCGGATTTCGCGATAGGCGTTAACCATCGTTTCCTCCAGTCCCGAATAGACGAGTGTCACTTCGTCGGCACCCTTCGCAATCTCCCGCTTTTCGTCGGGATCAAAGGATTTCCCTGTCAGGCCCTCAACGGCACTGAGAAGGTGCTCCTGCGCGCTCTGCTCAAATCGGCGGCTCATCCTTCCGAATCGGACGTGTGATAGATTCCGAAGCCACTCGAAGTAAGAAACCGTGACTCCGCCGGCGTTGAGGTACACGTCAGGAAGAATCATGACTCCATTCGACAGAAGCACCTCGTCAGCCTTTGCCGTAACCGGTCCGTTCGCGGCCTCCGCAACGATACGAGCCTTTATTTCGGTCGCGTTCTCGTCGGTGATCTGACCCTCGAGTGCGGCGGGAATCAGTATATCGCAGGGTCGCGTCAGGATGTCGCGCGAGGATTCGATGTTCTCGGCGCTTCCAAAATTGAAAACGGACCCCGTAGACTTTCTGTGGGCGACGAGATCTTCGAGATCGATGCCTTCCGCATTGTAAATGGCACCTTCGTATTCGCCCACCCCCACAAGTTTCACTCCGTGTTCGGTCAGGAATTTGGCGGCGTGGTAGCCTACGTTGCCAAGCCCCTGAACGATCATCGACTTTCCGCTAAGACCCGGGCCCAGACCTAGCGGTTTCATGTCCTCCTCGAAAGAGCATGCTTCTCGTATTCCGTAGAAGACCCCGAGGCCCGTAGCCTCTTTGCGTCCTCGAATACCACCCTGACCGATTGGCTTCCCCGTCACACAGGCTAACGCGTCGAGGGGATCATGCGTCAGGGAATTGTAGGTATCGAGAATCCAGGCCATCTCCTTGCCGGACGTTCCGTAGTCCGGCGCCGGGACGTCGATGCCGGGGCCGATAAAGTTCTTTCTCGTCAACTCATAGGTGTATCGACGCGTGATTCGCTGCAGCTCGGCATCGGAAAAACTCCGCCTGCTGATTTGGACGCCACCCTTGGCACCACCAAAGGGTACGTCGACAATGGCGCACTTGTAAGTCATCAGCGTTGCCAGCGCCCTCACCTCATCTTCAGTGACATTCGACGCGTAGCGAATTCCTCCCTTGGTTGGGAGTTTATGCTGGCTGTGTTCGGCCCGCCACGCACGAATGGTGATGATAGTGCCGTCGTCGCGCTGCAACGGGAATTCGAACGCGTACACACTGTTGCACATCTTGATTTGGGTTAATAGCCCGGCCGGATGCGAGGTGAGGGCGGCGGCCTTGTCGAACATTCGATCGACCTGAGCAAGAAAGCTGTCTGACATAAGGCTTCACTGAGATTTAGAATGTGTCGGGGTTGCTGTTGGCCGAGCGCGGCCGATCTGCTGTCGTAGGCTACATAGCGGCGCTGAAAAGTACAATTGTCAACTTCGTGACAACCTCCATTAAACCCCGGCACTTTCGCTACAATTCTGTGACATCTCGCCCCCGTGAACGCCGATATAATGGACGACACGATCATCGAACCCGATTGAACCAGTGAATTTCATTTTTGGAGGTTGTCATGAAAACCAAGAGTATGCTACACACCGTTGCGACCGCGCTGCTACTGTTTGCGGTCGTCGGATGTGATTCTTCGACCGACGCAGATGCAGATCTGACGGCGACCCAAGACGTGGCCGAGTCGCTTGCCAAAGTAACCGCCGAGGACACCGGGGGACTCGCCGACCAGGTCGGTGATGTGTTGGAGCTGGCGTCAGCGGGTGACATTCAGGCCCAAACTGACGCGTTAGGCAAGTCCACAACCCATCCGGTCGAACGGTCCTACGACGAGCAAACCGGAACGTGGACGATCTCTGTGACACACGAACGCGGTGACCCCGACGGCGAGCGATACATGACGCTCAGCAAGGTTTACAACGTCCAGTTCCTGGACGCAGACGGTTTGCCGCAGAAGTTCTTCATAACGGAAGAAGACACCGCTCGGTCGATCAGCTTCGTCATCGTGGAGGGCGAAGGAACGCTCGTAACTCCACGTATCGAAGCAGCGCGTGAGAATATCACGGGATCCTGGCTGGCTACAGGCGTGCACACCGACGAGGTCACCATTAACGGCGCCTATTCTCGCGAAGGCGGGCACACGATTACGACGCTCGCAGCGGTCCGCACCCTGGATTACGAGGTATCTCTTGAAGTCACGGACCTGGTGGGCCCGAAAGGAAGCCGACGTGACCTGTCGCAGAAGCTCAGTGGTACGATATCGGGCTCCTACAATGCCTTTGCTACTTTTCAGCGAGGCGACGCCTATCGAGAGCGTGAGATATCCAAGACGTTTACGATCGTCATTTCCGAAGGCGAAGCGACCATCAATGTAGACGGACAGGTGTTTGGGAGCAACGTACGGACGGGCGACCTGAATGCCGGCTAGGTTCAGCCGTTGCGGCAACCGGACGAGTTCTGGAGAGAGTGGCCCCGGCGCGTTCAACCGCGACCGGGGCCTCCGCATTTGAACCCTTCCAAACGCTCTTGCCGGCGCGCACTATTTTCACGGTGACAAATCGGGCTCCTCTTAAGATCACCTTGAGACTTAGTCGACGGCATGACGATCGGACCGAACACACGGCTGGCGACCCTTCTTGGTAATCCGGTAGAGCACTCGTTCTCACCTATCATTCACAACACGGCCTATCAGGGTCTCGCTCTCGACGCGCTATACCTGGCCCGAGCGGTAGAGGCTTCGGATCTCAAGGCTGTCGTTGAAGGACTTAAGGCGCTCCGGTTCATGGGTGCCAACGTCACTATTCCGTTCAAGGAGCGTGTTATCGAACTGACGGACCAGCTGACGGATGAGGCCGCAGCGATCGGCGCCGTCAACACACTCATTTTCCGGAGGGCTGACAACGAGACCATGATCATCGGTGACAACACGGATGTGACCGGATTCCTGGCTCCGCTGCAGCCACATCAGGAGAGGCTCGCGGGGAAAAGTATCGTTATTCTTGGGGCAGGAGGGGCTGCTCGCGCCGTACTCTTCGGCTGTGTTACGTCTCTTGCACCATCGAAGGTCGTGGTCGCCGCGAGACGTTTGGAACAGGCAAGATCGCTCGTCGATGACCTGCAAACGCATGCCGGCACTGCTGATCTCGCGACGACACGTCTTCTGGACGCCGGCCGATATATCAGAAATGCGGATCTCGTCGTGAACACTACTCCAATAGGGATGTATCCGAATGTCGAAGCAACACCATGGCCGGATCCAGCCGCTTTTCATCGCAGCCAGATTGTGTACGACCTGATCTACAACCCCGTCAGCACTCGCTTTCTAGATGAGGCCTCCTCTCGCGGCGCGACGACCATCAATGGCATTGAGATGCTGATCGGGCAGGCCGCTGCAGCGCACGTCATGTGGACCGGCCTTCGCATGCCCGTCGACGAAGTGCGCGAGGTCCTCGTCCGGACCGTCGGAGCGTTGAGACATTCCTGATTTTCCCCAAGTGTGACCAATCGCATTTCGTGTTGCGGGAATCGCCCATGAAACTCTCAATCGAAAACGTTCGACCTGATCAGTTTGGTGCGTGGCGTCGGTTGCGATCGATGGTCTATGAAGATCTCGATCCCGAATTCGACGAACTCGAAATGGCGAATTACTACGAAGCTCAAGACAAGGAATGCTTGCTGGCCATCGTCGACCAGGAGGTCTGCGGTATGATCGAGGTCTCGTTGCGCAACGTTGTCGACGGCTGCATCACGAATCCGGTTGGATACATCGAAGGGATCGCCGTCCTGCCTTCGCATCGCGGCGGTGGCGTAGCCCGCGCACTTCTTGCGAGGGGAGAGGAGTGGTTTCGCGAAAGAGGATGTTCGGAGCTTGCGACAGACGCCGAACTGGACAACGTATCCGCCCAACGTTTTCATGAGAACATGGGCTTCCGGGAAACGTATCGCGTAGTCGAATATCGGAAAGACCTGTGATGTTGCTTCGACAAACAGGTCGTCATGTCGATTGATCGATCACGTGATGTTCAAACGTTTCGGCGACATTCGAAATCCGGACTAAGCGTCTAGTGTTTAGATGGCCGTCGCAAAGCGCGTTCGGGTGCGCGTGACTGGATAGATGAATACATCCAACTCACAGCGGTTAGCTTTCGTACCCGCCATCCTCGACGAACCAGGCATCTGCGCGGGCTTCTCAAAACGCCACGGAGGGACTAGTGCCCGTCAATTTCGATCGCTCAATGTCGGTTTGAGCACGGGTGATGATCCCGATGCAATTCTACTCAACAGGGAGCTACTATTCGGGTCGATGGAACTCGAGCCGAGTCAGGTGGCAATCGCAGGCCAGGTTCACGGGGCGGCAGTGGGCTATGTGAAATCACCCGGTGTGTACCCCGGGTATGACGCACTTATCACCGACATTCCCGATCTCGTTCTGGCCATCACGGCCGCAGACTGTGCGGTGATTCTGGTCGCCGACATGGAGCGTGGCATTGTCGGCGCGATCCACTCCGGTTGGAGGGGTACCGTTTTGGGCATTGTATTGGAGACAGTTGAGGAGATGACGCATCTTGGCGCGAATCCACAGAGGATGCGGGCCTACGTGAGCCCCTGCATTTCAGTGGAACGATTCGAGGTTGGGGAAGAGGTGGCCGGTCAGTTTCCCGGGCAGTATGTCGTCCGGAGGGATGACTGGAAGCGACCACATATTGATCTTCGAGGGTACATTTCTGCGCAGCTTGCCGTTACCGGCATTTCTCCGTCGCGTATTGAGGTTTCCGACGAATGTACCTACGACCATCCGGACTACTTCTCGTATCGAGCTGAGTCCGGTACGACGGGACGGATGATGGGCTTTATCGCGTTGACAGACAAATCATAGCACGACAGGAGCCGACCGACGTAGGTACGACGCCATTCGCTCCATCATGACCCTTTCAAACACGGTCGCGCCGTGCTTGTCGAGGATATTGAAAGCTGGGATCCCCGATAAACGTTGAACCAAAGCCGTTCCAGCGTCTGTGCTTGCGGCAATCCCGGTTACGATGTCGGGACTTCGGTTGTAGGCAGTGGTTACGCCGAGAACCGAATAGGGGTCACTAGCGCAGAGGACTGTGAACTTGACGCTGTCGTTCATCATCTCGATCGCGAGCCGACCGTTGTAGGGTTCCAGCGGAGATGCGCCGGCTTCGATAACCGCAACATCCGGCGAGTAGAGTGCCACCCGACTGAGGACGTTGCTAAGGGCGGGACGGACCACGGTTTCAGGTCCGATGGTCGAGGCAAGTCCACCGTCCACGAAGTCCAGTAGCAGATCTGCGCCGGCATCCTTCATGCTGAGGATATCCCTGTATCGGCCGGCCCCGGTCAGTTTGCATCCGGCAACCGTATAGCCGTGGCTTTTGAACATTCGAATGATGCGGCGCGCGGCAGTCGTCTTTCCCGCCGACATGGACGACCCGATCAGAAGAACCGTGGGTACGTCATATTCGACCGTCTCGACCGGCACGCGAAATCGTTCGAGCGTTGCCTTTTCGCCGTCGACGATCACATGACCGGAGTAGCGTATCTCAATCAACGGCGGGAGTACGGCAGAGCGCGACCGACACTTTCCGAGCAGCCCCGCTCCGGTGAGCAGATGCATCATCCCGTCGAGCCCAATGTCCTCCCATGACCCTGTGGCCTCCAGTGTTGCTTCTCTTGACCCCAAGGCCCCAATGAGCATATCCCCTTCCAGGATCTCCATCATGCGACCGGTTGTCAGTTCCACTCTGTATCGCTTCGTTGGCGACCCCGTGACAATACCGGCGACAAAATCACCCCTCGCCCAATTGCCACGCGCGGACTCGGCCAGCGAATATTCGACGGACGTTAAGTGCGATGTCCGGGTCAAGGATGTTAGCAGGGGGCGGCTTTGCATGGATCCGCTCTTGTTGCGTCGATTTCAGCTTCCATGACATCATGAGCGATGAGCGCCGCTAGCAGTAGCGAGCGCTCTCCGATGCGATCAGTGTAGATGTGCTCATGGGTTGCGTGCGCACCTTCGCCGACCGCTCCGAGGCCATCGAGAGTAGCGGTGTATTGGCTGGTCGTGTTGCCGTCGGAGGAGCCGCCGGCGAGCGTCTCGCCGAGCGTAATCCCCAGTTCAGCAGCTGCTCTTTCTGCTGCGTGCCACAGTCGCCGGTTTCGAGGTGTCGGCATGAGCGGCGGCCGGGTGAAGTCGCCCGCGATCTCTATAGACGTATCCGCTACCGACGGGCGCAGGTGCTGGAGGGCGTGCCGCAACGCCTCGCCGTCACGGCTGTCTTTGATCCGAATTTCCACTACCGCAGTCGCCTCCGCAGCCACCACGTTGGGACTGTTTCCCCCATCGATCATGCCGACGTTAATTGATATCCCGCGGCCAGGATCGTTCATCTCATGAAGTGCTCGGACGACATGTGCAAGCTCGAGGATGGCCGATGCGCCTTCCTCCGGACTCAAACCCGCGTGCGCGGGCCTGCCTCTTACCGTGATCCTAAATCGGCCGCCTCCCTTGCGGGCGGTCTTGAGAAGTCCGTCAAGACCCAACGCCGGCTCGAGGATCATAGCACGGTCCGCTCCCCGGGCAAGCTGCGCGAGTTCATCTGTGGAGCGCCGGCTGCCTGTCTCTTCGTCCGAGTTCACAAAGACGACGGGCGTTACACTCGTTTCAACGCTGGCATCTCTTAGTAGCCTAAGAGCCAGGATCGCCTGTACAAGCCCCGCCTTCATGTCGAAAACACCCGGACCGTACAGCTTCCCGTCCCTCAGCGTGATTGGCATTGTTGATAATGTACCGACGGGCCATACGGTGTCGGAATGCCCAACCAGTAGCTGATAGGGTCGCTTCAATGTGGCGTTAAAGGGAACGGCCAGCATGTGTCCGCCACAATCTGCCGTCCGTCCATCAAGGGCGATCTCGAAGCCCAGTTTCTTCAGTTCTCGCCCCAGCTCGGAGTGGATGTATCTCTGCGCCCGGCTGTTCGACGTCGGAGACTCAATGGCCACCAGCCGCTCTATCAACGAGATCGCCCAGTCGACGTAATCGGGTGACACGGTTACCGGCCGATGTGCTATCTCTGCCTCCATTTCAATACCGAAAGCCCTCCGGAAAAGGGAAACGATGTGATTCTTCCGTCCTCGCGTAACGATCCGGAGCGATGAACGTCAGTAGCGGGTTTTCACGGATCAGATTCTCGTCATCCCGATCCATACGTCGTATCGACTCTTCCCTGGCCTCGGCTCGTCGTATTTTCCCGACAATCAGTGCATGGTCGCCAAAACCATCAACGATCTGGTGCAGTTGGCATTCCAAAAAGAGATAAGAGTCCGCGACGAAAACACTATCGTACAACTTGGCCCGTCGCTGCGGAAGTGCGTTCAGGACTGGCTTGCGGCTATCCTCGCTTCGTGGTGAGGCAGTAAGACTGGTCACTACGATGCCCGACGGATTCGGATAGCTAACGGTAAAGAACCGTTCTCGCCTGCTATTGTGATACGTCGCGTGAGAAGGCGTGCAAACAAATCCGAAATGGCCGCTCCATCCGAGCAGCATCGCCTGATGCTTGGGTGCCAGATCATATCTCCCATCCTCATCTCGGGTACCGATCACGACCAGGGGCGCGACCGAGAACACACGATCCCAAATGGAGTGCTCGAGGTCGAGCTCCACGATGTCGGTGCTGGTCTCGACGGTCATGGCACATCACCGCGTAGATGAAATTATTGCACTTTAATTGTACGAGGATTACGACGTCTCGGTGGCAGGAAAAGACCACGATGATTGTGGAGTGCCTGCTGTTGATGCCGAGGGGATTAACATCGAAAACTAGGCGGTGAACAACCTACAGGCGCAAGGCAGCCGGCCGTCTGATTGCGGGTTGGATCGAGACCGTGACATCGCTCGGCGGCTCGTGGCCCTGCCGAGGGCAGTCTAACCGGCAGCGCCGGGCACGTATGTAATACGGATGCGTCGATTCAGGCGTCGACCACGCGCATCACCGTTCGACGCGACTGGTCGCGCGGCACCGAAGGAGAGGATTCGAAACAGAGATCGGCTGAAGTCGTGCGTGTCCACGTAGAAGCGCGCGACGGCCGCGGCCCGCGCTGCCGACAACTCCCAGTTCGACGGGTATCGTTTCGCGAGGTCCCCAACAGGTCGCGTCGCGTCCGAGTGCCCTTCCACGTGAATGAGTCCGCCGTCGGCGTAGTAGCGGATTGTGTCCGCTAATGCCGTTAGTCTTTCCTCGCCGGCACTCGTGAGACGAGCGCTTGCCGGTGCAAAGAGGTCATCGACGAGTTCGATGGCGATTGGAGCACCCCCATCCCTGCACACCGCCAGCGTGTACTCCAGTCGGTTGATTTCTCCGTCCTTGAAACGCATCTCCTGCTCGAATTCGCCCGAGTCTATGAACTCGTAGAACGCGATGGAGTCGCGATAGACGGCGACGCTACCGGCAAGGCCGGCGTTGACGGCTTGCAGGGAGTCGATGCGTGACGCCTGCTCGGCAATAAGGGCTTTGTTTGTGGCGCAGCCTCCGCCGAAGATGCCCGCGAGGAGCACTGCTGGAAGCAAGACGGCGTGGCGCTCAATGAACAACTTCTTATCCTGCACGGGTCTTACTATGGTAGCACGGCGATCCGGACACGACGATTCTCTCTTCTGCCCTGCTCCGTGTCGTTCGTGGCGACCGGTGCGTAGGGCCCGAACCCGACGACCTCGAAGCGTCCCGGATTCATATTGTGGGTCCATTGGAAGTGGCGTACGACCGATGCGGCGCGAGCAGCCGACAGCTCCCAGTTCGATGGATAGGTCTTCTTGAGCGCGGGACCGATCGGATTGGAATCGGTATGCCCCTCGACCCGCAGGTTTCGGTTGGGGTAGGAGGCGCGGATCTCATCAGCGACGGCAGCAAGCCTGGCTACTCCATCCGGGTTAAGGGCTGCGGAGCCGCTCTCGAAATACAGATCGGTGAGAAGAACCGTGATTGTCTCGCCGACGCACTGGCCATCTCCGCACGGCGTCGTCGTCGACCTGGGTGGCAGCTTCATTCCAGATCGCTCCAATTCCTCCCGCAATCTTTCGTTCTGAACGCGCAGCTCCGCAATCTCGTCCTGCTGGCGCCGGATCACGTCTTTCGACCCGCTGCAGCCGACCAGCAGACTGGCAATGACGAGAAGGGTGAGATTACCAAGTATGGGATGCGGCATAATTTCTTGTTGAGTCGCGGCAGCGACGCGGTAGACCACTTACCCTGGTGGTGGTCGTCGGTCGTGTGCGAGGATCGCTGTGGTGGGAATAGTCGTCAGGTGGAAACACAATATACGTAAGCGGTGTTTTGCGACAGCCCCGAGGTGGCCGGATGCGGCGGCGCATTCAGTACGGGATACCGATCATTTGCCGCGATTCGGCGTTCCGAAAGCTCCTCACGACTGCTCAGGCCACGGTAACGACCGCAGGTAGAACCGAGCCGCCGCAGACACTCGTTAAACATGTATTCTTGTCATGGTGTAATCGGTCGAGCCACCCGGCGCATTGCAGCTTTCCAGATCTCCGATTGATAGTTAGAACGGTCAAGGCTTGAAATCAGAACGTTCTTAGCCACGGCGTGTATATCGATCGATTACCGTCTCTTGCCATGCATTTCAACCGCGACTCAATAAC
>JBFIPX010000020.1:0-30949 GCA_041609895.1 Rhodothermales bacterium | reverse complement strand
TCGGATGATCGCTAGCGGCTACGTGCCTTCAACAAGCTTCGCTCCAAGGGTACGAAACGCATCCTCTACTCCGTCACCGGTCTTTGCACTTGTCTCGACGATGCCGACCCCGGCTGACGCAAGTAAACCAACGCTTTCCTGATCGGTATCCCACGATGGTTTCAAGTCCGACTTGTTCAGGACCAAAACGAACGGGATTGCGCCGACCGATTCATCCACCCGCTTCTTCAATACACGCGCGGTCTCCAACGTGGACTTGCGGGTGCCGTCAACAACCAATAGATAACCCGCGGCGCCTCTCAGATACGACATGGACACCTTGTTGTAAGCATCCTCACCACTGAGGTCCCACAGGAGGACCTCAACGTCACGGCCATCGACCTCAAGATGCTTCTTGTCGATCCTGACCCCGATAGTCGTCAAATATCGGTCCGAAAAGATACCATCTACGAACTGCCGAACGAGGCTTGTTTTGCCGACGGAGGCCGCCCCGAGCATGCACAGTTTCTTCTTGACCGATTGCTGGTTCAATGTGGGTCCACCCCTAGTCGAATTCGAACGTCACTCTTCGACTCCTCGCTCGATCGACCGCTCCGTCCTCCAACACCGCGGGCCGATCAGAGGCGGCTCCGAAAACGTTGACCGACAAAGCTTGCTGGACATCGGTAAGCGGAAACCCTCGATCGACAATCGCATCAGCGACCGACTGGGCTCTACGTAGACTAAGGCCGGTATTTACCTCCCGGGTTCCCGATGGATCGGTGTGCCCGACGATGGTGAGCTGCATTACGCGACCTGCCTCTGTAGCACGGCGCCGTATTTCTTCGAGGCGCGTAACCAAATCACCAATCAATTCACCATCCGCCGCACCGACTCCTTCCCCGCCGGGCGAAAACGAAATCGAAAGGGCCTCAACTTCTCTTACAAGTTGGTTGAGGTGCGCGTCCGCGTCATCAAATTCCAGAACATCGACGCCAGGAAGTACCCGCGCAAGCAATTCAGCCTGTGAACGCCACGCTTCGTCTGGATTACCCATGGCTATGAGTGTGCCTCCGTCGAGACGAAACGACACGCCCTCGGGGGGCGCAAGTACATCGTCCGCGCGCGCGACAACAAGTAGCGAATCGGTCGACTGAAACGGGGTCCACTCCGACACCATGTCTTCCGAGGACATCGATGTGTTGGCAATCAACGCCGACGGATCCACCGCCAGGGGATCACGCAATCCTTGCACGAAAAACTTGCCGTCCTGGCGACCCTCATCAAGAATGACCAAGCCCTTCTGAGATCGAAGCAGGTCGACGTACTCTGACCATCTGCTGTTATCCCGTATTCTGAAAAAAGCCCACGCGCTGATAAGCAAGACAACGATGGCTAGCACCGCGATGGTCGCGGGTGAAATCATGGGCCGATCACTCTCGCGGAACTCAGCCATCAGACATGCCTCCAGCTTCCGGTGGATGAAGCTGTCCTCCGTCTCCTCCTGCATGGCGGATAGATCCGCGCCGTGCGTCAGGTGAATCTCGGCGAGAGCGTCCTGCATGACGTCGCGAACTTCGGACGGGGGTGTGCCACGTATTACACAAGCGAGAAATGCGTGCGGGCCGGGTTCAATCCAGACCGAAACATCACCCACCTCAAGGGTCTCGAGTTGGTCCTCGTCCCCGACCTCGAAAGAGTCGTGAACGAACGATCCGATAGCCGTCAGCATCGACGATACGAGGTCCGCATCTCTGGTAATCGATTCCTCCGCAGCGACATGACCGATCACGAGGCCGGAGTCACGCTGTATCAGAAACACCTGCTCTATTTGATACAGGAGCGAGTGCTTCATCACGATCTCGCCGTAAGACCGTCCGCTCCTCCACGCCTCCATCCGCCAGCGCAAGCCCTTGGCGGTGACGAAGCTGTCCATGGTCCGGTTCATGTTCTGGACCGCGCCCCTCATCGCCGATGCGACCGCCCTTCGAATCGCCGGGCCGAAGATCGGAAACAATGCGTCCGCCAGTGTCTGTGGGTCTCTGCTGACGGACTTGTAGAGCGTCGACTCGACGGTCGGAGCAAGCACATCGGACAGTGAGTCATCCCTCCCCTGTCGCAGTTCCACCGCCTCGGTGATCACGTTGGCGGCGTCCTCGGCGAGGAACTTACGCTCCTCGATCTTGCGTGCAAGCCGCTTGATCTCCGCCTGTTCGGGGCCTACGATTAGACTGCGCAGTTCTGTGACGGCGTCGTCGCCCGGCCCACCGTTGTCGTGAAGTGCTGATTTCATGACGGATCAATCCTCTGGAAATCCAAGCCTGCAGGCTAGGACTACCCGTCTTCCAGATTGTCGTCGCCCTTCGCCAATCGCGTCGCGAGATTGGTCAGAGTCTCGGCGAGTGCTTGTCGGTCCACCTTCGAGATGCGGAGCTCGCCAACGGCGGCATCGACCACGCTACTCAACGCAGCGGTCTTCTCGTCCAGCAGTTTCTCGAGACGGGTCGTCTCATCGCGAATCTGCTCGGCAAGCGCTTGTGCACCTTTTGCAGACTCGCTCTGTGCACTCTCAAGCTTGCCTTGATACTCTTGCGACGATCTATCAATATCTGAGCGGATCACCGCCTGCCAATCATCACGAGCCCGCTTCTCGTCTACAAGCTTCTCATGCACACCTGCGACCTCCTTTACAACCAGCGCCTCGAGCGACTTGACTCGCTCTTCCATCTCGGCACGAATCTGCTCGTGACCGGTGCGAACAACCGCTTCGAGCCGATCGAACTCGCGTTCATAAGCCTCCATCTCGGCTCCGAAGATCAGGTCGCGGATCTTCTCTATTCGCGAGCTACCCTGCAGTTCAGAAATAGCAATCGGGTCCTCAGAGCGTGAGGAGGACCTGCGCCGCTTCCGAGGCGCTGTCTTTCCGTTTTTGTCGGCCATGATTTGATCCCTGATACGTCATCCCACCGTCCGGATATATACGAATATTTTAGAGAAATCGGGCTTTTCTGGAAGTAGTTCCGCGCTTCTGATCGCCCTGCGACTAGTTGTAATTCACGTCTTGAATACGGCGTAATAACCTGACAGCCTATATTTGGCACAGCAGTCACCGTGCGACTGCCAAATCATTCGATCACCAAACCGGCACGTCCAAGATGCATTGCAAAGGCCCTCTGCTCTCACTAATTATGATGTCTATGACCCAATTCGCCTGCGGCCAATCGGAAGCGGATCGTGTGCAGATCGCGGGGGCCGTGTTGCCGTTGCCCGAAGACATGAGAGAGGAAGCGGCAGTCCTCGGGTACCGCGGCGCCGCGCCGGACCGTCTCGTCGAGCTTCGTGAGGGAACCAACGGCATGATCTGTCTCGCGGATAAGCCCGGCGACGAGAGTTATCACGTAGCGTGCTACCACAGATCCCTCGAGCCCTTCATGGCGCGAGGACGCGAACTCAGAATGGAGGGAAAGGAGCGCGACGAGATCGCGCGCATTCGCCGCGAGGAGATTGAGTCCGGATCACTCACATTCCCCGATCACCCCGCCGCATTGTACTCCCGAACAGGAAAAGCGTACAACGCTCAGACCGGTGAAATCGAGGAATCCAGCGGACTGAATGTAATCTACATGCCTTACGCAACGGCGAAAGAGACCGGCTTGGCAACGGCTCCGGCCAATGGTGCGCCGTGGTTGATGTTTTCCGGCCTTCCGTGGGCGCACGTCATGATCAGCACGGACTGATCTCGCGTATTCGCGGCAGCGCATCGTCGGCACGCAAATCCCAAAGCCCAGAATCTCGCCGAACAACCTGAATGCTCGTCGGCGCCATTCGATCTTGCGTCACCGGACCGGCTATCAAGCGCGGCTTCTCAGTGCTTACTTCATCAGCACAGCAGTCTTGGCTGCCACGAAGTCTCCCGACTCCAACCGGAACATGTAAATGCCACTTGATAGTCCTGTCGCATCAAAGCTCACTTCGTGACGACCCGCGGGCATTGAGCCTGATTCGAGGACGCGCACCTGCTTGCCGAGGACGTCGAATACCTGCACTAGAACTTCCGCCGCGGCTGGAAGCTCAAACGCGATCGTGGTCGTTGGATTGAACGGGTTGGGATAGGCATCGAGCAGTGCAAAGTCGCTCGGCAATTCCAAACCATCCTCAACACCCACATTCGGCTGTGCCTCTATGTCCGTCGCCTCCACCGGCGAGAGCTGATACCCGACCGAAGGATCACTCGAACTGAACTGACCCAAGACACCCTCGAAGGTCGATAGGGCAGGAATAGGCACGCCACCGATATCCGTATCGGTGCTGCTCGGCGTCCGAAGAGACACCGCGTTGGACTGATCCGAGGCGTCCGTGATGTCGTAGGTCTTCGAAGGGCTGAAAGTGGCATCTCCCGCCGGATCGATAATCAGCCCGGTCACGCGAATCAACTCGCTTTCGTATTTCTCTCCGTTCACCGCGATTTCCGCAAGGTCCACCAGCTGTGGTTCCGGAAGTGTATGGCCCCGCGACAGCACGACGAAGTTCGATGGCGAAATCTGCTGGAGACTGCTGAAGTCGCTACGATCGCCCGATACGATCAGCGTGTCACCGATTGCAATTTCGCCTGCATCAACCGCATCTCGAACAGCCCCGCTCGACTGAAATACGGCGATCCCCGCCGAGTCCTGCTGAACATAAGTAAGGCGGCCTTTCGCTCGTGTCACAATTCCTTCAACCGCAAAGTTTGCGAGGGTATCGGGGCCAAATCTGGCATCGTGAACGCCTATCACCTCCGGCACGAACGACTCGCTTCCGTCTGGCAACACCGCGAGGAACTTGATCGACGGCTCCTGATCGACAAATCCCGAGGCGAGGACAACAATTGCGCTGTCGGCCAACGAGGCGTCGAAAGCAAGGAACTTCGCCAACAGGGATTCATCAGCGTCATCAGCTGGCGAAACCCCCAACCCGTAGGACATTGCTGCCACGTCCACGTACGAAGGAGTAAAGGTCCCATGCGAGAGGTCGTCCGCCAGTTTCGCTCCTGACTTGCGATCGACGAGGTCGATGGCGGGTGCGTCCGGAGACCCATGTATGAATAAGGCGCTCAGGTTGCCAGCCGTCTCGCTTGACTCGATGGCCGGAACGGGGATGAGATCGAATGGCGGGTTGCCCGCACGGTTCAGCGGGTCGCCAACGGCAACGATGATCGTCGACCCTGCCGGAAAGGTGATCTGCTCGCTGTAGATGGGAGCGCTGTTGTCCGCGGCATTCGCTTCCGTGACATCGACGTTAAGTGTGGAGCCGGGCGGAATGAATGCCGGCAGGTCAACGAACTCGCTCGCCGTGCGAAACTCGAAATCGTTGGCAGCAAGCTGTCCAGCGAGATAGACGTCGACAACGGCCGCCTCCGCGTAAGGCGAATTATGTATGGCTTGAACGCGAATCTGCCCGGAAGCGCTAGCCGGTACCAGGGCTGGCAAGAACATGAGCAAGCCGGCACCGAAGGCCAGGTGGTAGATAGACGTTCTTGTTGCTGTAGCGCTACGTTTCATGCGAATGGCCAATTAGGGGTCGTATTGCGATGGGTTCCTGTCTTCAATCGCGCCGCGGGCAACCGGGATGAGCATCGCCGCGGGAAGGCTGGCGACAAGCCCAGAGGACACGATTTTGAAACAGTTACACTCCCAAAAAAAGCATTTGGGCCCGATTTAGCAACCTCCTCTATTTTCGTTCCCCGCGCTGCGTCGCTGCGCCTCCATGGTTGCGATAACGTCTCCGAATGAAATGCCGGAACAGATTGGCAAAACCATCGGATATGGCCTTGCGGACCACTTCGTGTTTGCTCGTCAAGTTGGGTTGACAGCCCGGGACGGTCTGCGTGTGCGCGTGAGAGTCGCAGTCCTGTATGCCTGTCGCCAAGGAAGACATTCGTGGCTGCGCCGGGATCTGTCCCACCCGTTCCATCTGGATACGCTTACAGTCACGTCGACCCGCGATTAATACTCTTAATTGAAACCTCTTCTTGCGGGAAGTGCCTGGTGAGACTGCTCCGGAGGTTCACATGCGAAGAAGATTCTCCGCGGCGTCGATCGCCGCGGCACTCCTCGCTGCGGCGGCATTGATCGCTGCCGCTATGATGGCGGGTTGTAGTCCGGAACCCGCCAGGCAGACCGTACGGTATCGTCAGTTCCCGAAATGGGAGCCGACCCATTACCACCGTCCAATTCAGATGCGGATCGGGTGGTATCCGTACTCGGAAGCCGACATCGTGTCCGACGAAGAGGGAAATGTCGTTATGATGCGCACAGACTCCGTGGGCGAGATGCCTGCGATCATAATCACAGAGCCTGACTCGGCCGATTCGATCATCATCGGGATGCGCATTGACAACGAACTCCTCGGCCGGTTGATCAAACATAGCCTGATGACGCAGGTGCCCATAAAACGGCCCTTTGAGCAGTACCTGGTTGAAGCCGACTGCTCCAAGTGCCATCCGAGCAGGATCAAGATTGACTGAACTGCACAGATGGGAGGGACCAAGTTGTCAAGAGTCCGCTCTAGCCGATCTCGAATAGGGCGGGATCGATCTCGACGCGGGAACCAGAGACTACCGCCTCGTTCGCCTTGATCGCGACAACGTTCGCTTCGAAGCCCACCTTATAGCCGGCGCTAGATTCGAAGGGTCCATACACATTGTTGTCGACGAACTCCTTCAGCGCATAGAAAAGCGGCGTCTCCACGTTCGGATCATCAGCCGCGGGATCCTGTCCCTGCGCTTCCAGCTGTGTTGCGTTGGCGACAAGCGCGATGCCTTTCTCCCGGTAGAATGTGTCCTTGCGCGCGTAGACCTCCCATCCTAGCAACGGTGCGTCGACCTCCTTGAACATCCAACCTTTGCTATCGCGAAGCATGATAGTGCTGTCGCTTCCGTAGTACATGTCGTATGCGTCGTCAAAGGAAGTCACGAGACTCGCATTGTACGTCATGTTGACGCCCCGCGGATACTCGAGGATGGCCTGTACGGTGTCGGGCACCTGACGTCCGTCGTTCCACAGCACGATAGATCCGAAACCCGTTACGGCAGAAGGCAGACCCCGAAGTATCCACGATGTCGTATCGATCTGATGAATGCCATGCTCACCAACGAGCCCGATGGATGTCGATTCGTCCAACCGCCAGTTGAGAGCTTCCTCCCTTTCGCGATTCGGAGAGGCACGGCGCCAGCTCTGCTTGCTGTGCCACTGCGCCCGGGCCATTGCCGGAGTTCCGATGGCTCCGCTCCTGATAAACTGGAAGATGTTGCGATGCTGGGGATTGGACCGGTAGATCAATCCGACCTGGAAGACCTGGTCGGTCGCCTCGCGGGCGGCGCGAGCCATCTCGGCCGCATCGCCAAGAGTGGGCGCCATCGGAGCCTCGCAATAAACATGCTTGCCGGCTGCAAGAGCATCCAAAGCGATTTGCTTGTGCTGATGCGTTGGCGTCGCAATGATCACCGCGGGTACGTCGCCACGGCCGAGCATGGCGGCATAGTCGCTGGTCCGATCAGCATCGGGATACGATCTTTCTGCCCGCTTGAGCATCACATCGTAGTTATCGCAGATCGCTACCAGCTCTGCTTCCGGCATGCGCGACAGCGTCTCGGCTATCTCGCGTCCCCACTGGCCGAACCCGATCAAACCGATCCTCACCGGATCGTCAACCGTATCGGCGCGGACCACAGAGGCAGGAAGGTAGGTTGCCTCATCCGACCCGGCACCAAAGAAACCTGCCAAGGGAACCAACGAACTTTTTTTGATGAAAGTCCGCCGTGAGAGCCTTTCACTCCGCTTGCTCGAATCGTTCTTCTTCATGAAATGAGACTCGTTAGTGGTAAAGAGCCAGTCACGACGACGTGGCCAGGTCTGGTACTTCGATAGCCGATGCCAAGGCGCCAAAATCGGAATAGTCGACCGCCCCGGATACATCCGTGGTCAGCATTCGCGTGCTCGCAAAACTGATCTTCAGCCGAGACCGTTCTTCATCGTCGGCGATCAGCAGAGCCGTTGACAATGCGTCCGCTTCCGCTGCACTCGAGCACACGACGGCCGACAGCCGGCGACTGAACGTGGGAGCACCAGTTCTCGGATCGACGACGTGACCATAGGTGACTCCGTCTTTCTGAAAACTCTTTCCGCCCACGTCAGATACGGACAGCGACTCATCTCGAAGCGCAATAACCGTGAGAATGGGTTGTACGTCCGGATTGTCTCGTCTGCCGCTGCGGATGACTTGGGGAGCGCTACCCGTATGGTCGTTTGAGCTAATATCTCCACCTTGCCGTACAGCCTCCGAAGCACCAACTGCTATCCGCCAAGGGCGGCCGCCGGAGTCATCACCGATTGTCGCGACCGTGCTGGTGCCACCGTGGACGAGAGCACTTTTGATGCCGGCGTCTCGCAGCAGCCGGATGACTTCGTCCACAGCAAAGCCTTTGCCGATGCCGCCGAGATCGATCTGAACACCTTCGCGCTCAAAACGAACGGATCGACTTTCTGGATCGAGAACAAGGTGGTGCATACCGACCTTTTGTCGGACATCCGCGAGGTCGTTCGGATCCGGCAGACGACCGATTGAGCCAGTCAATCCCCAGATACGCATCAGTGGTCCGACCGTCAGGTCGAACATCCCCTCTGTGCGCTGCCAGTACTCCTTCGCCTGGAGCAGAAGTTCGAACAACCCCCCTTCCACCCTGACCGCTTGCTGGGGCGGCGTGCGGTTGAGTCGAGAGACGTCACTAGCCGGCCGGTAGAAACTCAGTTGCTTGTCAAGCCGATCGATCTCGCGCAGCGCCTCCTCGCCTACCGCGCGAAGGTAGACGGGGTCCTCCCCGCACAACACTAATTCGAACCGGGTGGCCATGGCCATCCGGGCCAGCTTGACAATTTCCATCAGCTCAAACTCCTCTCCAACGCCACACCGCTACGACAGGTCGAGTGTACCGTACGTGATTGGATCGATCTTGCGGCCGCCACCTCCGGTTATCGACCGTGTGGCTTCGTCAAATCGGAGCATTTCGCCGAGCCGCTCCGACATCTCGGCCAGCGAGATAATGGTCTGCGCCCGAATGGCTACGTCGATATTGCCGTTCGGCTCGATGCCCGTTCGGATCGCCTCATACCAGTTCGCAATGTGGTCCGGAATGCTGACGCCTTGCTCAATGTTGTCGATGATCTCGGGATCGACCAGGTCAGCAAAGGGTCGCTCAGGGCGGAGCTCAACGGTGTTGCCGCCGAAGTATAGCGTCGCCTCGTGACCGCGAATTACCTGGTCGAGACCTTGCTCGTTCACCGTACTTCCGATTACGACGATTGATAGACCGCTAGGGAATTCCGCGACAACCTGTGTGTTGTCGGGGACATCGCGATCCTGTGTGATCTGCCGTGTTCCAAGGCACGCGACGCGAGATGGAAACTCCGGGTTTCCGGTAGCGATCAGCAGCGGGTGAATTCGATGCGCCAGAAGGTCTCCCAGAATACCGGCGCAGTACGGATAGTACTTTCGCCAACGGTGATAATGGTCAGCGCTGAAATCGCGCTTTGACACGGGGCCGAGCCAGGAAGCCCAGTCAACCGTCTCCGGCGAAACGTCGGGATCGATTTCGTAATTCCACTCGCCGTCCGGTGCGTTACGGCAATAGGAGTTCTGACCCAATACCGGAGCTCCGATTCGCCCATTCCGGATCATATCGGCTGCAACGTGCCACTTGCCTTCCGTACAGTATTGCGAGCCGATCTGGAACACTCGTCCCGTCTTTTTGACGGCATCGTGTACGGCGAAAGCCTCGTCCAGATACCGCGTCATCGGCTTCTCGCAGTAGACGTGCTTGCCGGCATCCATGGCGTCCATCGCAATCCGGGCATGCCAGTGATCGACGGTCCCGATAAACACGCCGTCGATATCCTTGCGGTCGAGCAATTCCCGGTAGTCAGAGTACACCGAGTCCCCGTCCAGCTCCAGTTCAACCCGAGCCGCTTCACGGCGCTTTGAGTACACGTCGCAGACCGCGCCGCCGACTACGTTCTGCTCGGCACCGTGCAGCTTGACGGACATCAAGTGCGAGTTGAAGCCCTGACCGCCGACGCCAATAAATCCGACCACCAGGCGCTCGTTTGCACCGACCGGGCCGGCCGGAGCGGCCACCTCAGTAGTCGCTATCGTCTCGGTAACCTTTGGCGAACATCCGGCCACTACTCCAGCGGCCGCAACGGCACTTTTCTTGATGAAGTCACGACGCGACGAGAACGAGACGCGCCGCGTGTATCTCCGTTTTTTCATGGTTCCTCCGGTGTTTCAGGATTGCCGGCCAGCACCTCCGCCGACCCGACTCGAACGCGACAAAATAACCTACTTGCCACGAATTATCAGAACCAAAATCGAGCGGCAAGTGTACCCCGAAATGGCGGAGCACTATTCGCCACCAAGAGCTGGGTTGCTCACAGCTGACGCCAGCCAGCACGGCCGCGCTCGACCCCGTTTCCGTCGGGTCAGTACCATTTGATAAGATAGTAGACTCTCGGTGCCATGAAGCTTTTTACTTCCTCCTTTCTCTATCTCGGGTTTGTGGTCGCAGTAATGCCGTTGGCCGCCCAAGCGCAGGACTTCGTCCTCGCCCCCGACAGCAAGCTTTGGGTAGAAGGCACCTCGAACAAAGACGACTGGACCGTCAAAGCCAAGGAACTGACGGCTGAAGCCACGCGAGCCGAGGACGGCACCATTGCGGCGCTGACCCTTGAGGTGCCTTCAGCGCAAATGGTTAGCGAGAAGAGTTCGATCATGGACCGACTGATGCACAAGACGCTTAAGGTGAATGAGCATCCGACCATCGTCTTCGAAATGAAGGAGCTTAGCCCGGTGGGGGCTGAGAACACTGCTCTAGCCGTCGGCGAATTGACGATAGCCGGTGTCACCCGGGAAGTAAGGCTGGAAGTCCTCCAGGTCACTGCCGATGACGGCACACCGCGATACTCCGGCAGTCAGATGCTTGAGATGACCGACTTCGGGATGAAGCCGCCGTCGGCCATGTTCGGCGCGTTGCACACCGGCAACGAGGTGAGGGTACGTTTCGACATTGGACTCGTGGCTGCGGAGAGCGGCTCCTGAGCCGTTCCATGAGTCTACTCTCGTATCAAATCCTGTAATCAGATGGATCTGGAGGTTTGGCATGCGGCGAAGAAGCGGCGAATGGACTGCACTCGCGCTAGCGGCAATGCTACTGTCTGCCTGCACCGAGATCACGACCAACGACATCATGGGGACGGTAGATGCTAGTTGGCGGTTCACCGGTGAAGATACACTTCAGTACGATGCGGCTGCAGAGCTGGAAGGACTCTGGATCGGTGGCTGGGAGTCCGAAGAGGACATGGTTTCCTTTGTGGAGCACGTGGGAGTAGGGTCCCTAAAGGTGTGGGTCCCGACATGGAAAGATGGCATCCTCGACTTCGGTGGTACGGTCGCGGTCGTTTCGGATCTCAACGGAGACGGATTCCTCAACATCAACCCGATGCTCGAAGGCGGTCGTGACTCGGCTCGGTACTGGCCATTCCGCTACATCCTGGGAGCAGACAAGCTACGCCTGCACTTCCTTAAAGAGGATTTTATTATCTCGGCACATGAGGCGGAGATGATATCTGCGATCGACACGATTGAGTCAGATCGAATCGAGATTGATGCGAAGCAGCTTGCCACACTACTTGTAGAGTTTGAGTGGGAGCCATGGGTTGTGGACGAAGTAATGATCTGGCGCAGAATCGGTGACCTGCCCGAGTAGGCCGACCTATCTCACCTTAATTACCACCATGGTCCGGTCGTCCCCATGCTCTGCCATGTCGAGTGCCTTCCCGAAGCTACGCTCCACGGCTGCGATAATCTCATCCGCATCGAGGTCAATTTGTGCACTCAGGACTTTAACGAACAGTTCGTCCTCCACCCCCTCATCCTCCAGACCCGTGATTTCCGCATACCCGTCCGTGTAGACAACAAGCACATCGCCTGACTTGAGAGCGATGGCCTGCTGCTCATAGAGAGACGATTCAAGCAAACCCACGGGAGCGCCTCCGACTTGAAGCGTCTGCACTTTGCCCTTACGGAACAAGAGCG
The DNA here is from genome assembly GCA_041609895.1 of Rhodothermales bacterium. Classification (GTDB taxonomy): domain Bacteria; phylum Bacteroidota; class Rhodothermia; order Rhodothermales; family JABDKH01; genus JAHHLP01. The sequence continues at coordinate 18,844 of JBFIPX010000020.1, read as the reverse complement.
GCGGGTTGTGGCCGGCGTTCACGTACGTTAGTACGCGATTAGGAGCGTTGAGGACACCGTAGAACAGCGTCGCGAACTGCTCGCTCTTTGTGTCACGATACAGGGCATGGTTTACTCGACTGATGATCTCGGAAATGCTGTACTCGTGCTCCGAATGCGACCGAAGCGCAGTCCTGACCATGAACATAAGCAGGGCAGCGGGAATACCCTTACCTGACACGTCACCGACAGCGACACCGAGATTATGTTCGGGATGATCGATGAAGTCGAAGAAATCGCCTCCGATTTCTTCCCACGACCGGCTGCTTCCCCGAATGTCGAAGCCCGGAATATCGGGCATTTCTTTCGGAAGGAAGTTCGCCTGCAACTCGCCGGCAATACTCAACTCTCGCTCCAGCCACTCCTTCTCCATCCGCTCTTCATGGAGATAGCTGAGCTCCAGCGCCACGGAAGCCTGATTTGCGATTACGCGCAGCGCCTGAACCTCCGCGGCTGTGAACGTGTGCGGTTCTTCCGTGTAGACGGACAGCGCGCCCACGGTCTTGTTGTCGCGCGACAGACCTACCGCCAGTAGTGAGCTGATGCCCTCCTTCTCGGCCGACTTCGAAAGTGTTAGGTCCGGATCCGACCGAACGTCACCGATCATGATGATCCCGTCGTTCTCGATGAGCTGAGCGAATCGCTTCTTCGTCTCCCGAACTGACTGTTCGTCGAGGAAGTCGGCGCTGAGTCCATGAACCGCCTTGATGGCCAGCTCGCGTGTTTCGGGATCAAAGAGCCGGATGACGCTGGCCTTCATGCCCATCTCCTTCGCGGTCGTTCGGACGATCTCCGTAAGCAAAGCGTCGGGATCCAACTCGGAAGCCGTCAGCAGCTTACTCACTTCGTCTACCGCGGCCAGTTCGTCGCGGATCTGACGATACTCGGTGGGTACGGCGACTTCGGTGGGATTTCGGGACATAGGTCGTCGGTACTGTGGGGAGGGCAATATATGAAGGGCGACCCAAAATGCAGGGAACGAGATGGCGACGAGGTGCCGACTCGATACGGACGTCCGGCGTCAATCAATCGTCATCAACCTGAAAAAGCATCTGGCCAGAATGACTCTCGGTGGCGTCGATGATGGGTTGAAGCGACCGGGTCATCGCCAGCCTCGTTCGTCCCCCGGCCGACTGGAGAGCCTGCTCGGCGTGTTCACGAGCCGCCTCGTACAGCCCTTCATTCATAAGCAACTTCGCCTCGAGACTGCTGAAGCGGTAGGCCTCCGGACTGTGCTCGTGCGCCCAGTGGGCCCACTCGATCGCCGCCTCCGCGTCCTCGATCGACCACGCGCGAATCCACGTCTCGAGCGTCATTCCATGCGTAACCATGGGAACGTTGCGGACAAGCTGGGCGCGCGGGCTGGATTCGGATGGGATCGGACCCGCAACGAAATTGGTCAGCAGGACTGAGTACAACGCGAAGAAGACGGCCAGTGCGGTTGCCGTCGCTCCGGTAAAACCGGTACGGATCGCCATCAGGCCCGCCGATGCTCCGTTAACGCGCGAAAATGATTCCGGAAGGAGACCGACGGCGACTGTAGCTCCAACTATCATTAATGGGAGGGCGTGATAGAGATTTCCGTCGAGCAGCGAGTTAGCCAGAAATGCAATCAGAACAGATAACGCGACTACCCGCTCCGGTCTGATGTCCCCGCGCCGATCAGAAGCTCTTCGCAGGATCGACGCAAGTAGGATGACCACCATTACACCGAACATAGACGCACCGATTACGCCGTAGTCGGTAAGAAACTGAAGGACGACATTGTGCGGATGGGAGCCGAATATCTTTGGCTGCATGTACCGATACGCGTCCGGCCCTAATCCGAAGATCGGATTCGCGGCAAAGTTCTCGAAAGCGAGGCTCCAGAAATTCAGCCGGCCGGTGGCGAAACCTCCTGCGACGTCGCCACCCACTCGACTCAATATTCGGTGCCAACCGAGTTCGGGTCGCCCCGCCGACATGATGACAGCAATCACCGACCCTACAGAGATCGCCACAGTATTAATACCCGCCATGACCCATCGCCGACCAGGTGCCAATGCCATCGTTGCCACAAGGCCGATCATCGCCGCCACAAAGGCACCTCTTCCGCCGGTCCAGATGAGAGCGCCCCAAAGGATAGCAAGTATCGGCACCGTGATTATCACCGTGGCAGACCTCGCATGTTCGTCTGCCCCCCATAGTTGGGCAAGAAGGAGACCCGCCAAAACGTAATAACCGAAGTGTCGAATGTGCGTGAAGAGCGGTAGATAGCGCCGCCAGTGGAGCGTAGCATTGTCGGGATCGCCAAGCCATGCAAGAAACACGATCAGAATCGTCAGGCACACGCCGCCAATGACGAAGCCTAGTGCCCAGCGGGTGTACGACCGGTTATTACGAAGGAAATGCCACAGCGACGCAGCGAAGGTGATGTGAGAAAGCCATTCGGCCTGGCGGGCGAGCGCCGGAAAAGGGTACGGCGACAGACCAACGGAGACAGCTGCCGCAATCAGCCACGCGGCAAACAGCGCTCCCGCCACCGGACTGAGGACGACAAAGTTCTCTCGCCGCGCTAGCGAGAGCGTGTACGGGAGGACAAACAACAGTTCCATCACACACACCAGCCCTCGCCGAAACTCGGGGCCGGGAACCGGGACGATAAGTCGGATTGGCACCGCAAACACAAGAACAACGAGCAGCAGGAGGAGCATGACCTGCGCGTTCGGTTCGCGGTGTCCGTTCGTGTCGTGCATCTGTGGGCGAGATAAGACGGTGCAATCCTGTTTGGTATCGGTGTTCAGGGCGTTTTTGTTAGCGAATTCGCTTGTTCCGGCACCAACTCGGCAGTAGAGAGCCGGCGCATGACGGCTCGGTGCCGACCCCGACCGGGTCCGCGCACGCTCACTGGCGCGTACGGAGCCGACGTACATGCCGTGCGGGCAAATCCCCTACGGCGTCCCCTACACAATCCCCGTATGAAATCGGTTTCGAGCGGTGGTACCTATATGGCGCGACGCAGAGGACCACCAGCGCAAACATGGCACACACCACCGCGACCATCGATGGCAACGAAGCCGCTGCTTACGTGGCTCACAAGACCAACGAGGTCATCGCGATCTATCCCATCACTCCCGCTTCTCCGATGGGTGAATTCGCCGACTTGTGGAGCACACTCGGAGAAAAGAACATTTGGGGTAGCGTGCCAAGAGTCGTCGAGATGCAGGCCGAAGGCGGAGCTGCCGGGGCGGTCCACGGCGCGCTTCAGGCCGGCTCATTGACGACGACCTTCACGGCGAGTCAGGGGCTTCTCCTGATGATCCCGAACATGTACAAGATCGCGGGTGAGCTGACACCTACGGTTTTTCATATTGCCGCGCGATCGGTAGCGGCTCAGGCGCTCTCGATTTTTGGCGACCATTCGGATGTTATGGCGGCGAGGGCGACTGGTTGGGGCATGCTGTTTGCAAACTCCGTCCAGGAAGTGATGGACTTCGCTCTCGTCTCACAGGCGGCGACTCTCAAGACAAGAATTCCGTTCCTGCACATCATGGACGGATTCCGCACCTCGCACGAGATCCAGAAGATCGAGCGACTGAGCGACGACGACATTCGAGCCCTCCTCGACGCCGACGACATTCGAGCCCACCGGGCGAGAGCACTAACACCTGACCGCCCCGTTATTCGCGGGACAGCGCAGAATCCGGACGTCTTCTTCCAGGCGCGAGAAACTGTCAACCCATTTTACTCTGCGACGCCCGACGCCGTGCAGGCGATCATGCAGCAGTTCGAGGAACGCGTCGGGCGTCGTTACCGGTTATTCGACTACGTTGGGCACCCGGAGGCGGAACGAATCATCGTGATGATGGGGTCCGGGTGCGAGACCGCCGAGGCGACAATCCGCCATCTCACCGAGACGGGTGAGAAGGTCGGTTTGGTGAAGGTGCGGCTGTTCCGCCCGTTCTCACAGCAGCACCTCATTGAAGCAATACCCACATCAGTAAGGTCAATTGCTGTTCTGGATCGAACCAAGGAGCCGGGATCTGCCGGAGAACCGCTGTATCAGGACGTGATTACCGCCGTAACAGAATCGGCAACTTCCGGCGACGCTCCGTTCGAGCACATGCCGCGCGTGGTGGGCGGACGCTACGGACTTTCATCGAAGGAGTTCACGCCGGGAATGGTTGCGGGCGTTCTTGCAAACCTATCTGCGGAGAAACCAAGGAATCACTTCACTGTCGGCATCATCGACGATGTCTCCCATACCAACATCGAATATGATCCGGGGTTCGACATCGAATCTGATGACGTAACCCGTGCCGTCTTCTGGGGACTCGGATCCGACGGAACGGTCGGTGCCAACAAGAACTCGATCAAAATCATCGGCGAAGGGACCGGCCTGTATGCCCAGGGTTACTTCGTCTACGACTCGCGCAAGGCGGGTGCACGAACCATATCGCACCTTCGTTTCGGCTCCGAGCCGATTCGCGACACATATCTGATTCGCAAGGCGCAGTTCGTTGCCGTACACCAGTTCGGCTTTCTCGAAAGGTACAATACGCTCGAGATGGCTGAAGACGGCGCCACTTTTCTCCTCAACTGTCCGTACGGCCCCGACCAAGTTTGGGATCATCTTCCCCGGCACGTTCAGGAGCAAATCATCGAGCGTCGTCTCAAGTTTTTCGTGATCGATGCATACAAGGTCGCGAATGAGCAACAACTTGGAGCACGCATCAACACCGTGATGCAGACTTGCTTCTTTGCCCTCAGCGGGATTCTCCCGCAAAAGCAGGCAATAGAGAAGATCAAGTCTGCCATACAGAAGACGTACGGCAAACGTGGTGAAGCCATCGTCCGGATGAACTTTGCGGCGGTGGACGCGGCGGTGGCGCACATGGCGGAGGTGGCTGTCCCGGCGACAGCATCGAGCCAGATTGAAACACCTCCCGTTGTGCCTGAAGAAGCTCCTGAGTTTGTTCAACAAGTAACCGGACCCATCATCGCAGGAATCGGCGATGACCTTCCGGTTAGCAGGTTGCCGGCCGATGGCACCTATCCGACTGGAACGACCAGATGGGAAAAACGCAATCTCGCGATTGACGTCCCTGTCTGGGAGCCGGACCTCTGCATCCAGTGCGGAAAATGTGTCATGGTTTGCCCCCATGCGGTCATTCGAGCTAAGGTGGTGGACGAGAGTGATCTCGTGGGGGCCCCGGCCGGCTATAAGACGATGGACGCCAGTTGGCGCGAGTTGCCCGACAAGAAGTACTCCCTGCAGGTGGCTGTAGAGGACTGTACCGGGTGCAAACTGTGCGTCGAGGTTTGTCCGGCAAAGGACAAGAGCCAGGTCAACCGCAAGGCGCTGAACATGGCGCCTCAGCGACCGATACGTGAGCAGGAACGTGAGAACTGGACCTTCTTCGAGGAGCTGCCCGATCTGCACCGTAATGGCGGCAGCAACGGGCTGAAGTTCACGAAGGTCAAGGACGTGCAGCTTCTGGAACCCCTCTTTGAGTTCTCAGGAGCGTGCGCCGGCTGTGGTGAGACTCCGTATCTGTCGCTGCTGACCCGGCTCTTCGGAGACCGCGCCATCATAGCCAATGCTACGGGATGCTCCAGCATCTACGGTGGCAACTTGCCGACTACACCCTGGTCGGTCAACAAGGACGGGCGCGGCCCCGCATGGAGCAACTCGCTCTTCGAGGACAACGCGGAGTTCGGACTCGGAATGCGCCTTGCGGTCGACAAGCAGAGCGAATACGCACGCGAGCTACTGGAAAGTATGAGCGACGAGCTTGGGCGCGACTTTGTCAGACAAATACTGAATGCCGATCAAACCACGGAGTCAGGCATCGCGGAGCAGCGGGACCGCGTTGCGTCGCTGAAGTCGATGCTGAGATCGAAAGAAGACATGCAGGCTCGAGATCTACTCAGCGTTGCAGACACCTTGGTCAAGAAGTCGGTCTGGATCGTCGGCGGTGACGGGTGGGCATACGATATCGGTTACGGCGGCCTCGACCACGTCCTGGCCAGCGGCCGCAACGTCAACGTGCTCGTCCTCGACACCGAGGTATACTCAAACACTGGCGGCCAAGCCTCCAAGGCGACGGGCCTCGGCGCCGTCGCGAAGTTCGCGGCTGGTGGCAAGGACACGCCTAAGAAGGACCTTGGACTGCTGGCAATGGGCTACGAATACGTGTACGTGGCACAGATCGCCATGGGCGCGAACGAGAACCAGACCATCAAGGCCTTCGAGGAGGCCGAATCGTACGATGGCCCTTCTCTGATCATTGCTTATAGCCACTGCATTGCGCATGGTATCGACATGGCACGCGGAATGGATCAGCAGAGCCTTGCGACCAATTGCGGTCACTGGCCACTGTTCCGGTTTGATCCACGGCGTTCGGACCGGGATGAGAATCCGTTCCAGCTCGACTCGAAGGCGCCTTCCGTCAAGTTCAAGGACTACGCCTACAACGAGAATCGATATCGCATCTTGCAGCAGATTGACGCCAAAACAGCCGACCGGCTGCTCGAGGGAGCACAGAAAGGCGTAGAGCGGAAGTGGAGGAAGTATGAGGAAATGGCTCAGCCTCACGGCCGGGAAGGCAAAAAGAAGCCATCCGTTGCCGGTCCACCGAAGGGTGGTCCACCAAAGCCCGGCGGGGGCAACGGTGCTACAGCGGTGAAACCGGCTGCCAAGGGAAAAATGCCGCCGGGATACTAGCGGCTTCCAGCGAATGACGGGAGGGCAACACGACCATGGACCTAAGTACCAGCTACCTTGGATTCACGCTCAAGAATCCTGTCGTCCCGTCTGCGTCGCCACTGTCGGAATCTCTGGATCTCATCCGTCGGATGGAGGATGCCGGAGCGGGAGCAATCGTGATGCATTCGCTTTTCGAGGAGCAGCTCACACGCGAGAGTCATCGCCTCGATCATTACCTGGACTACGGCACGGAGAGCTTCGCTGAAGCACTGAACTACTTCCCCATCGCCGAGAACTATCGCGTCGGACCGGACTCGTATCTCGACCACGTCCGCAGCGCGTCCGAAGCGTGTGACATTCCGATTATCGGCAGCCTTAACGGGATCAGCTCCGGGGGCTGGACCGCATATGCGAAACAGATTCAGGAAGCGGGAGCGGCCGCGCTCGAACTGAACATCTACTACATCCCGACCGACCCGTCAATGACCGGAGTGGAGGTCGAGGATCGCTACCTCGAGATTGTACGTGCCGTCCGTGCGTCTGTCGGGATTCCATTGGCCGTGAAGATCGGGCCATTCTTCAGCGCGGTAGCACACATGGCGAGCAAGCTGGAGCACGCCGGCGCGAGCGGCCTCGTGCTGTTCAACCGCTTCTACCAACCGGACCTCGACATAGAAGCCCTGGAGGTGACTCCTCATCTGGTGCTCTCCAACTCGGATGAGTTGCGACTGCCCCTGCGATGGCTCGCCATACTGTCCGGCCGCGTGGATGTCGACCTCGCAATCACGAGCGGTGTTCACACGTACGTGGACGTCTTGAAGTCCGTCATGGCGGGAGCCAACGTGACGATGATGGCGTCCGAACTGCTCCAAAACGGCATCCAGAGAATCACCGAAATCCTGGACGACGTCGAGCACTGGCTCGTCGAGCATGAGTACGAGTCACTTCGACAGATGCAGGGTAGTATGAGCCAGCGTCATGTGGCCGAACCGTCGGCCTTCGAGCGCGCCAACTACATGAAGGTGCTGCAGTCGTGGCGCCCCGACCCTGCCGGACAGGCATTGCGGTAGTTCGAGCCGTCATCCCCGGCCGGGGACCCATGATGCGTCATCCCGGCCACCGAGCCGGGACCCATGCTGGCACCAGGCTCTCCGACCGTCATATGGGTTGCCGCTTTGGCGGCAGGGACGACAACCGCCGCCCATTGCGCGGGGATGACGCCCGTGACTCGACCGGGCGCTAGGCCGTCACTCCTGTATCGACCGGATGTACTCTACCAGCTGGTTGATGCGTTGCTGCACCTCCTCCTCGGCGACTTTCCTGCCGTCAACCTCGTCCCATATGTTTCCCCAAACAGGCATCTGCCGCGTTCCGTGCGCCTGAACGTCTTCGCGACCATCGATGTAGGCCACCAGCCGATCTGCAGGAAAAACGCCCTCGTTTATCGACCTAAGCAGTGTAAGATTGGTCGGCCGCACCACCAGGGCCTCGGCGACGGGCCCGTCCCCCTTCCCGTCCTCCCCATGACAGCTGGCACAGTAGATCGTGTACTGTAGCTCCCCCATCGCCACGGGTTCGCTGTCGATGAGCGCCTCATCGGTCTCGGGAACCGCCTCTTCCGCCTGATTCGAACAGGCCGAGACGGCGAGCACAAGCAATACAAGGATGACGCAAGCGGGGATTCTGTGAGCGACGTACTTCATATCGGTTTCCGAAGTTCGGGCAGCAGTGGACGAGTTCAGATCGGTATATCAGATTTTATCGGTAATCCTGATGTTCAGCAAACGGGTCCAACCCTTACATGATTGTAAGGGTTTGTCTTCAATTTATTGCAAGCAGGTTCCTTATGTCGAATCCGTGAAGACAGTGTTTGTGTAGCTCTTTTCGCCGAAAACGCGGCTACAAATCGGCCGAGCGGGTCCGATACACCTAGTATACCCACTTCGCCGCATCCCGCAGTCCATTGGATTCGCCAACAAGTCGCAAATACCGCCGAGCCTCGCGTGGACCGCGACGGACAAGCGTAAAGCTTCGCCGCCTGACGGGCGTGTCGAACAAAGGCCGGAACGCAGCCCTGCTTCTGGTGCTACCACTTGCCGTCCAACTCGTCATATTCAAACTCATCAAGTTCGCGATCCTGAGCGGAGCTGCCGAAACTGCACGAGCGGTCCCGCAAAGCAATCTCATCGGCCACATGCTCGTCGAGCATGCATCCGCACCGGCACTCGTAGTTTCAGTGTCCGTGTTTCTGCTCGCCATCATCGTCTCCCAGTTTTCCTTATCCGGCACCGGCGCAACGGTCCTCGGAATCAGCCTGTGGGCGGTCATCTCAGCATCGGCATCACGCCTTCTCCCCGGCAGCGCCGTATGGCTCGACCAACAGTTCTACGACACCATCCGCTGGGACCTGCTCATCGTGCTATTTCTTGCCCTCGCGACGATGCTAGCCGTCGATCGATTGCGACGCCGGTATCGATATGCAGCGATCTCAATGCTCCACCTGCTCGTCCTCGTGATGATGGTGCTGGCAAGCCTGGACTTCGGCTATTTCGTGATGACGGGATCACTCGCGGATTCATATATGCTGCGCTACGCGTTCACCAACATCGACAACCTGAGTTACGTACTCGTCCACGAATTGACCGGCACGAGGCTCATGCTTTTGGTCCTGCCCTTCGTGTTGATTGGGGTGTCGTACGCCTACGCTCTCGGTGCACGGCGTCTCGCTCCACGGTCGACACTTCCTATCGGCCTCCTTGGTCTCGCCGCTCTCACTCTCGTCCTTCTTCCGGCCGGGGAGCGTGACGACGCGACAGCCCTTTTGGTGAAGCCTGCCTTCAGCGACCTCGTTTCCACCGTTGCGTATGGAGCAGAAGCCGGGGACGCGACAATAGACCTCGAAGCAGCACGTGTGCCACTATTCGACGCCACGAACCTCCGACTTCACGGCGGCACACATCAGCCTAATATCGTATTCATTATCCTCGAATCGCAGCGTCATCCCGGCCATCTCAAGCAAGGGCTGCGCTTCTCGCCGACACCATTCCTGGAGCGCCTGTCTCGACAGTCGCTGGTTGTCGAAGAGATGTATGCGGTGGTTCCGCATACAAACAAGGCTCTGGTGCCCATCCTGTGTGGAGTGTTTCCTCGCATATCCCAAGGCGACGAAACTCACGTTCCTGCGCGGTGCTTGCCAAGTCTGCTGGGAGATCTCGGATACAGATCGGCATTCTTTACCCCCGCAACACTCTTTTTCGAGAGAAAGGACAAGTTGCTCGCGAGCATGGGGTTCGACGAATCATACGGAGATGGTGATTACGATCGTGCCGGCTTCGAGCGGGTCAACTACTTCGGTCACGAAGAAACGATCATGCTCTCCAAGAGCATGGCGTGGGTCGACCAGAACGTAAAGCGAGAGCAACCCTTTATGGCCGCGTTCCTAACGGTGACACCACATCACCCTTACTCGACCCCGAACAACTTTCCTGTGCGATCTTTTGGAGATGACCGCCCTGATTACAACCAATACCTGAATGCGATAGCTTATGTAGACAACTTCGTAGAAAAGTTGATGGCCAAGTTTGACGAGCGCGACCTGCTGGAGTCGACCGTGTTTGTGATCGTGGGAGATCACGGTGAGGCTTTTGGCGAGCACGGTTTGCGCTTCCACAGCGCGGTCCCGTACGACGAGGTGCTCAAGGTACCGGCACTTGTCTACGCCCCGGGAATGCTAAGCGCGACGCCTGCTGTCAAGGGTCCGCGCCAGCAGACCGATCTCCTACCCACCATCGTGGAACTCATGGGGGCGCAAATCACAAACGGACAGATTCCGGGGAAGTCACTCCTCAGCAAGGCGACGGACCGAAGACTCTATCACGCCGGCTGGATCGCGAATCAATCGATGGCCTTGCGGCAGGGAAGCCAAAAGTACGTGTATCACTTCGGCCGTAAGCCGATCGAAGTATTCGACCTCCAAGCGGATCCATATGAGTCAGATCCAATCACGCTGGAGCCTGAAAGCCCACAAAGCCGCGAACTAGCTGCCGAACTCCACCTGTGGCGCGCACGGGTCAACGCAGCCTACAGCAACCAGCGACGCGAAGCCCAGTACGACTAGCTGCCAGCTCTCCTCAAGCGTCCCCGACCGGTGCCAGCTCAAATCCCAGCTGCTGCATGAATGAAAGCTGATCAAAGTAGACGTCTTCCCGCACGAACTGACCTTCCTCGCCGACAAAGACAACGGTTATCCCGGATATTTCGACGGACTTACCCGTCGGGTCAATCCCCTGAAAGGGTCCGTCGTGTGTCCCGGTGAACGTCCAGTTGACATACGCCTTGTCGGCAGTGGAAACGACGTTGTCAATCGCCACATTCATATCCGGAAATCCGGTGCGAAACCCCTGCATTTCGCCAATCAGTTCGTCCCGACTTGAGCTCGTCCGAGCGTCACCGACGTGCCTAACGAAATCCGCCGGCGTGACGCTGGCAACGGCGTCATAGTCGCCGGCATTCCATCCTTTGACGAACTGGTCGATTATGGGCCGGTGGTCGGCAGTCTCCTGGGCGGCCTGTTGGGCACAGCCGAAAGCGAAGAGCGCGATGCAGCAAAGTGACAAGAAGAGAGGTAGTTTCATGACAGGTGTGTGCGTTGGGGTGAATTTCCTTGAAACGAGAAGTCGTCTTCGGACCGACTGAGTCGACTAGCATTCGAGTCGGCCCTGGGTCGTAGCGATCCAATATACGATGTTCGCCGTGCCAACAGTTTCCCGCCCAACGTAGAATACAGGATCAAACCCGCAGATCACCTCGATTGACCGCCTTTACCACATAATCGCACGCTCGGGTGGTTAGCGCCATGTACGTCAACGATGGGTTCTGGCACGCAGACGAGGCCATTGACGAACCGTCCGTGACAAAAACGTTCGGTACCTCGTGAATCTGATTGTTGCCGTTGAGAACCGAGGTCCTCGGGTCGCGACCCATGCGAGCAGTCCCCATCTCATGAATGCAGAAGCCAGGAGGCACGTCGTCGTCGAACGGCTGTATATCGACGTATCCGGCGGCGTCCAGCATTTCCGCCGTAGCATCTAGAACGTCACGGCGCATTGCTGCCTCATTCTCGCGAAAGGTGCAGTCGATCCGAAGCAACGGTATCCCCCACTGATCCGTCTCGTCTGCATCGAGCGCAACACGGTTGTCCTCGTAAGGAAGCATCTCGCACCATGCTCCGATCCAGATCTTCCACTTGCCCGGGTCACGAAGACGTTGCTTCAGGTCCGCTCCGATTCCTCCGGAATCACTAAGGGACTGCCACCCCTCGCGGTAGCAAGACCCCTGAAAGCCGTAGCCTCGAACGTAACCATCCTCTTGTCGACTGCCTTTCAGATTCCTGAATCGCGCGAGGTAGAATCCATTGGGCCGATTTCCCCGGTCGTACCGCTCCTCGCCGCCAGGAAGGGTCGCCACACATCCGACCTCGTAATGGTGGTCCATCAGATATCGGCCGAGCGCGTCGCTGGAATTGCCCAAGCCGGTGGGATAACGAGTCGACGTTGAGTTCAGTAGGATCTGCGTCGTGCCCAACGTCGATGCACAAAGAAAGATGAGCCTGCCGCCGAACTGAAGGGCCTCTTGCGTATTTCGGTCGATGACGCGAACGCCCGACACGAGGTCGCGATCGGGATCCAGTATCAAGCTGTGTACGATGCTGTCGCAACGGATGGTGAGGTTTCCCGTGGCAAGCGCGGCGGGCAGCGTCGCACTCAGACTCGAGAAGTAGGCTCCTGCCGAGCAACCACGATGGCAAGGACCGCAGTAGTGGCAGGCGGCACGGCCGTTGTGGGGCCTGGTGAGGACGGCCGTCCGACCGATGGTCATTCGCCGATCGGGAAACGCGTCGGCTATGCGCTCGGCGGTTTGGCGCTCCGCCCAATTGAGCTCCATCGGTGGAAGAAACACGCCGTCGGGTAGTTGCGACAGCCCTTCCTCCTGACCGCTGATTCCGGCAAACGACTCCACGTAATCGTACCACGGCGCGATGTCCCGATAGCGTATCGGCCAGTCTACGCCCCAGCCATCTACCTGATTGGCCTCGAAGTCGAGATCGCTCCACCTGTAGCACTGCCGACCCCAGGTGAGCGAACGTCCACCGAGATGATAGCCGCGTAGCCACCGAAAAGGCTTGTCGGCCGGCTGGATGTATGGATTCTCACGGTCGTTGACGAAGAACTGTCGGGAGGCCTCACCAAAAGCATAACAGGTGCTTTGAATGGCGTACTCCTCCTCGTACATCTTCCGATCGCCGAAGCCCCGGTACGGGAGGTCCCACGGGGCCTTGTGCTCTCCCGAATAGTCCGTGCCATGCTCGACCATCGGGCCGCGCTCGAGCAACAACGTCTTCAGCCCTTTCTCCGTGAGCTCCTTGGCCGCCCAACCCCCGGTGATACCTGATCCGACCACAATCGCGTCGAAGACTTCTCGGGAGGCAACCTGCGGAGCCTTTGCCATGGGTGTCAAGAGCTAGGTCACGTTGGTCATTGGCTAGTCGGGAGTCGGCGAAGGGTGCTACGCTTCCTGCAGCTCACCGGCCTCCGACACCACCTTCTCCTGCACGTTTCGCGGCATCGCTTCGTAACGCTGGAAGGTACCCGTATGAAGGCCACGGCCCTGCGTTATGGATCGCAAAACCGTCGAGTAACGGAATAGCTCGGACTCGGGCGCCTGCGCCTTGATGCGCTGAAGCGACCCCTCGGCCTCGATACCCTGGATTCGCGCACGCCGCGTGTTGAGATCACCCATTACGTCACCGGTGTACGACTCGGGCACCAAGACCTCCAGATCAAAGATCGGCTCGAGGAGCACCGGGTTGGCCTGGCGAAACGCGTCTCGAAAGCACATGCGAGCGGCTGTCTTGAAGGCGTTTTCGTTGGAGTCGACCGAGTGCATTCCGCCGTCATAAATGACGACGCGGACATCGCCAACGGGATAGCCGGCAATCGGCCCTTCTTGCATCGCTTCCAGAACCCCTTTCTGAATGGCACCGAAGAATCGACGCATGTCGATGACACCGCCGACGATACCGTCAATGAACTCGATGCGCGAGCCCCAACCGGTAGTCGCTTCCGCAACATTGCGAACCTTGATATCGTCCGGGGGGCGAAACTCGCCGTTGAGAGGCTCGACCAGCATCGAGATGTCCGCGAACTGCCCGGCACCGCCCGTCTGCTTCTTGTGGCGATACTTGGAGCGGGCCGTCGACTGAACCGTCTCCCGGTATGCGATCCGCGGTCGGTAGAACTCAACATCAACCCCAAACCGGTTCTTCAACCTGTACTTGACAATTTCCAGATGCATCTCACCCTGTCCGCCAAGTACCATCTGATTGAGATGCGGGTCGTGCATGATTCTGAGTGACGGATCCTCCTCGGCGATCTGATGGAATCCCTGGGCGAGCTTCTCTTCGTCGCCCTCCGTAGCGCTTCGGACGCCCATCGTGTATCGGGGTTCGGGGAAGTCTATCGGTGCGATCGCGACCCGACTGCCCTTCTTTCTGAGGGTGTTATTCGTATGCGTATCGCGAAGCTTGACGAGTGCGCCCAGATCCCCGGCCTCCATCTTCGTGACCGCGTCCCGTTCCCTCCCGTCGATGCCAAACAGCTGACCGATGCGCTCGGTCCCACCTGTCTGGGCATTCTCGAGATCAAGACCGGCTTCAATCGTCCCCGAATAGACGCGGAAGAAGGAGTAGTCTCCGACATGATGCTCTGCCATCGTTCGGTAGATGAAAACGACTGGATCACCGGAGGCATCGCATGGTATCGGCTCGCCTTCTGACACGGCCGCGGGCGGCATCTCCACCGGCTTCGGACACACGTTGTCAATGAAACTCATCAAACGCGTAACGCCGACATTCTGCGTCGCACTCGTAAGGAAGATGGGAAACAACTGTCGCTTGAGCATCGCTTCATGCAAGCCCTGTCGCATCTCATCCTCGGTGAGCGTGCCCTTCTCAAAGTAGAGCTCCATCAAGCTCTCGTCGTTCTCGGCAATGTTCTCGATGAGTTCGTTGTGCAGCTGCTCGGCACGTTCGGCGTACTCGGGCGCGATATCGCTGATCTCCGGCTTCCCTTTGCCCTCAGGAAACGTGAGCTGTTTCATCAAAAGCACGTCGATGATCGATCGGCTTCCGGGGCCCACCGGGAGCTGCACGATAGTGGCGCCTCTACCGAAACGTTCCTGGATCTGCCCGACGACCGTGTCAAATCTTGCCTTGGTTTTGTCCAGGTGGTTAATGACAAACATGGCCGGCACGCCACTGCGCTCGCCGGATGACCATGCCAGTTCGGTGCCCACCTCAACGCCCTCGGCAGCGTTCATCACAAACACCGCCGTGTCTCCCACTTTGAGCGACGTAATGACCTCTCCGACAAAGTCAGGGTAGCCGGGCGTGTCGATGATGTTAATCTTGTGGCCCTCCCACTCCGCATGGACCAGCGACGCGAACACTGACATCTGGCGCTCCTTTTCACTCGGGTGGTAGTCGCTCACCGTCGTCCCTTCCTCTATGCTGCCCATGCGGTTTATCGCACCGCTGGCGAAGAGCATTGCTTCGGCAAGCATGGTCTTCCCGCTGCCCTGGTGTCCCACCAGGACTACGTTTCTGATGTGTGCTCCGTCGTATACCTTCATAGTGACTTCGTCCTCATTAATCCGCGCCCACCGGGAATTGCCCCTGCAGCCGTCAAAAATGCCACCCGCAGATAAGACGGGTGGCTCCCACCAGGTGATCAGCTGACTGGATACGTCTAAATGCCTGATTCAGGTAGCGTGCGGAACCGTCCTGACTGCACAACATTCCACGCCGCCTCACAGGGTCTCGCAACGCCGGATCACCGTGAACTCGTAACTTAGAAAAATCATACGCGGCCCGGAAATAGTCAAGGAAGATCTCGCCGTCCTTGACCCATTTCGACGTCGGTCAGTGGAGCGCGAGCCTCAATAGCCACAGCATGATCATTCTCGGACTTGAAACGGCCCGATCCGTGTGCGGAGTGGCGGTGGAAGTAGACGGCGAGCCGGCCGCCAGCATGACCCTGCTTCGGCCGCGATCCCACGCCGAGCGACTCGTCCCGACGGTCGTTGAGACGTTAAGCCGCGCGGACCTCACGCCGCGCGACATTGACGCCGTGGCGGTCTCTGCGGGACCGGGCTCTTATACGGGGCTGCGGATCGGCGTGAGCACGGCGAAGGGACTCTGTGTCGGAACAGGCGCACGACTCGTGGGGGTCTCCACCCTGGCTGCCTACGCCCGCTCTGTCGCCACATGGGCAATAGCCCGCGGAGAGTCGCGGCCGAATCAGGTCGCCGTCGCGATCGGTTCGCGCCGCGGAGAGGTGTATTTCGGGGCTTTCGAAGGCGACGATCTGTCCGAGATTATGATGCCCACCATCTTAACCGATGAAGAAGCTGTAGCGTGGCTTGCAAGGGAATCATCGAATGGCACAATTGCCTTGGGTGGCGACGCAGCCTCACGGCTTGTGGCCAACGCCGGTCCGCTCGCAGGCATCCGAGAAATCCACCACCTTGCGCGCGCCAGCGACGTTGCGGCTCTTGGACGCATGGCACTGGAACGCGGACAGGAAGATGACTTAGATCAGTTTGAGCCCTATTATTTGAAGGACTACATCGCACGCAGGCCGTCCGGAACCGTTTTCGATCGGCTGCAACTCTAATCACCCGAATAACCTCCATGAGCTGGTTTAAGCGCCAAAAGGCCGGTATTCTGACGGATACCAGCGACCAGATCGAGATTCCGGAAGGCCAGTGGGAGAAGTGTCCGGACTGCTCTGAACCCATCCACCGGCGAGAACTGGAGGAGAACCTGCTGGTTTGCCCGAAATGCGGTCATCACTTTCGCATGAACAGTCTTGGCTACTTCAGACTGCTCTTTGATGACGAAGCGTTTGAGTTGCATGACCAAGATCTGTTTGCCGTCGACGCCCTTCAGTTCCTGGATCGCAAACCGTATACGGACCGGCTGGGCGACGCGCAGCGAAAGACCGGGATGAATGATGGCGCCAGAGCGGCCACTGGTCAGATCGGTGGACACGAGGTATCGATCGGAGCCATGGATTTCTCTTTCATCGGCGGATCGATGGGATCGGTCATCGGCGAGATTCTATCCCGGTCGATCAAAAGGGCCTGCGAGCGGGAAATTCCGCTCATCATCATTGCGCAGAGCGGCGGGGCACGGATGATGGAGGGTGCGCTCAGCCTGATGCAGATGGCAAAAACCAGCGCTCAGTTGACGTTGCTCGAAGAGAAGAAACTGCCGTACTTCGTCCTGCTGACCAATCCGACGACGGGGGGCGTGACGGCTTCGTTTGCCATGTTGGGCGACATTCACATCGCAGAACCAGGAGCCCTCATCGGCTTCGCGGGTCCGCGCGTAATCAGGGAGACGATCGGTCAGGACTTACCGAGCGGGTTCCAGCGATCGGAGTTCTTGCAGGAGCACGGATTTGTCGACACGATTGTCGACCGCCGTGAGCTTAGGAACAGCCTTATCCATTTGCTCGAACTGATTCTGGAAAAGGAATAGTTGATTTGGAGACGAGCCTACCAGTTTCGGTAGATGGCCCGGATCCTCTTGCTCTGATGCACTGACCAGGCGTAGAACGCGCCCGCCGTAGCCACCGTCAGAACCGCAATGATACCTTTCATCGTGAATGCCCTGGATTACGTGTTTCCGCCTAAAAGATCTATCGTCTTTTTGGACGGATGATGAAGTAAACGTTAAGGTTAGATAACGTAATCGTTGGCCACTTTGGTGCCGGCCGCCGCACCATTCGGGTATTCAGAATGCCCGTTCAGCGAGGTTTTTTTGCCGCCTGTTCCACCAGCTCGAGGCCATCCAGCATTTCCAGCAGTCGGCGCTCCCGCTGATACACCTGGAGCGCAAGCAGGGTGGAATCGGAAACAGAGAAGCGGCCGTACGGCTCCCAAAAGACAAAGTAGTCGCCACCGATCCACGCCCGCCAGGCGACCGGCTCACCTCTCACGTTGAAGTAGACCTCGGCTGAGTCGGTCCGGCCGGAGTCGGTCTGCTCCACGAACCGCCGCACTCCGATCGTGTCGATGTTCGCGATACGTCCATCGAAAAGTCGTTCCTTCAGCGTCGGCTCGGGCGTCTGCGCGCAGGCCGGGATCATCGGAAAACAGAGCAGCGCGAAAAGCGCGGTCGATCGAAGCATAGTCGAGACCAAGTGAATGGAGAGAACTGTAGCCTGGGACTGTGCGGCGAGAAAGCCGGGATCGCAATTGAACGACGCACCCGAGCGTAAGGTGCCCACGGATCAACGCCACCTTCGACGAGCACAGGACCTCTTTCGTCGAACAATAAGACCACTTCATCGAAAGTCTCGTGGCTGCCTGTCATCAAACGCCGATGCTTACTGCACGGTTCTTCTAAACACTACTCTGAAATCACCATGCACTTCAAGAAACGCTTACTTATCACCGGGGCCGGTGGTGCGGCAGCGGTTTCCTTCATAAAGGCGACTCCAGGCCACGATCATTTCGCGTGCGACATCGACCCGCACGCCGCCGGCTTATATCTCGTACCGGCGATGCGCAGATTCCTTGTACCCAAGGCAGACGACACGGAGTTCGTCGACTGCCTTCTCTCCTATTGCCGAGAACATCGCATCGACGTTCTCGTGCCTACCGTCGACGACGAGCTGCTGCCCATTGCTCGGCGTCGCGATGAATTCGAAAGCGCTGGCACAAGACTCTTGCTATCCGAAGTCGAGTGCCTTGAGAGGTGTCTTGACAAGTGGGCACTGTACCAAGCTCTTGCGCGATCGGAGTACGTGCCCCAAACCGGACTTCTTGACGAGACATTCGTGGGTTCGGACTGGCCCCCGCCCTTTATCGTGAAGCCGCGTGTCGGTAGTGGATCACGGGGCGTGCGCCTGATCAAATCGCTTGAAGACTTGGCGAGTGAGCCTCGAGATGGCTCATTGATCGTTCAGCAATACCTGCCCGGACCCGAATACTCGGTCGACGTCATGATTGACCGGAAGGGGACGGCAATGGCAGTGGTCCCGAGAGAACGCC
>JBFIPX010000019.1:0-31640 GCA_041609895.1 Rhodothermales bacterium | reverse complement strand
ATTTCCGGCCGGAGTTCCACACCAAACTTCTCGCGAACGGCCTGCTGCGCCAGGAAGATCAACGCCAATACATCAGCGGCCGTCGCACCGCCTCGGTTGATCATGATGTTCGCATGGCGTGGCGTGATCTCGGCCCCGCCAATTCGGGTGCCCTTGAGCCCTGCCTGATCAATGAGCCGGCCCGCACCCATGCCCTCTATCTTCTGAAATATCGATCCGGCGCTCGGTTCGGTGTCGAGCGGGGGGTGGCGCGCGGCTCGCCACTCCAGGTTTGCCTCCATCGTGCGGCGCATCTCCTCGACGCTTCCCGGCGTCAAGCGGAAAGAGGCTGTGAGGACGATGTCTCTACGATCGTGTAGTATCGAGTAGTCGTAACCGAAGTTGAAGTAGTCGACGCCCGCCGTAATTCGGTCTCCTTCCTCGGTGAGAAGATCCGCGGACTCGAATACTTCTTCGATGAACATCGTTCGTTCACGTTCGGGCGGTGGAGACAGGAAGTGAAGGTTTTGCCAAAGCGCCCCACCCACGGTGGAGGGGATTCCGACGTAGTGTTCGATTCCCTGTAGGCCGGCGGAGACGGCCGCCTCGATAACATCCGGGTAGAAGATGGCACCGCTCTCAGCCCGCAGTAACCCGCTGTTGGCGTCGACCGATATTCCTTGCGCACAATTGCGTATCACCAGTCCGCGGAATCCGCGATCGCCAACCAGTATGTTGGCGCCGACTCCGAGAAGGAAATAGTTGAGGTCGGTGGCACGGGCGATGCGGATCGATCGCTCAAGCTCTTCGACGGTGAGCGCCTCGAGGAAGACGTCCGCAGGCCCTCCGATCTTAAAAGTGGTGAACGGGGCCAGAAGCACGTTTCGACGCACCCGGTCGGGGCCGAATTCGAGATCGAGCTGTCGGATACCCTGCAGCGACACAATCGAACGGGATTTTTCTACAGGTGGGGCGGGATTTGGCGGCATCAAGCCGGTTGAAGATAACACGAACGTTGCCGTACAACACATGTTGCCCTGCAACCTTGCGGCCCGTTCTGCGTCGATCACTTAACCCAGCATGAAATCATAGAGACAAAATGAATAGCAAGTATCCCAACGTCACCCGAGCATTCTCAAAGGTAGCGATCGGCGCCGTCGTCGTCGTATTCGTGTTTGCCCTCGCCGGCGGGTGTATGTCGACCAGCATCAGATCCGGAGAGGCGGGCGTCCGATACAGCATGTTCGGCGGTACGAACCTCGACAAAACCTACGGCGAGGGTCTTCAAATCTATCCGCCGTGGGTGACGCTGATCAGATACGACGGTCGCGTGCAGGAGAAGCTTGAGGAGATGGAGGCGCTGTCCTCGAACGGATTGACGATCGGCATGGACGTCTCCATTCGCTGGCGGCCAGAAATACAAGAACTGCCGCGTCTGCATACGACGTACGGCACCGACTATTATCGCAAGCTCGTGCAGCCCCAGTTGCGGTCTGCGGTTCGTGAGGTCGTCGGTCAGTACACGCCCGAGGAACTCTACTCGAGCAAGCGAACGGAATTGCAGGAGCAGATCTTCGACAATGTGCGTGTGGCGGTCGAGGATGAGTACGTAGATGTTGACGCGGTTCTCATCCGCGACGTGCGTCTGCCCGAGCAGATTCAGCGCGCGATCGAGAACAAACTGAAGGAGGAGCAGGAGGCGGAGCGGTACCAGTTCACGATTCGAAAAGAGTCGCTGGAAGCGCAGCGTAAGAAGATCGAAGCGCAGGGGCAGGCTGAGTACCAACGCATCATCACGCAGAGCCTCTCACCATCCTTCCTGAAGTTCAAGGGCATTGAGGCAACGCAGCAGCTTGCTAACTCACCGAATTCAAAGACCGTGATCGTTGGGAGCGGAAACGACGGACTTCCGTTGATTCTCGGGGGTAACTAGGCTTCGAGAATGAAACGCGGCGAGGCGGCAAGCGACTTCTTCGACCGGGTGTGGGACGTTGTCGAGCGAATCCCGCACGGCAAGGTCACGACCTACGGTCACATCGCAGAGCACCTCGGAGTGAAGAGTGCGGCCCGGACGGTCGGGTGGGCCCTGAATGCTGCGGCTGAAACAGGGTTGCCGTGTCATCGGGTCGTCAATCGATTCGGTGCTCTGTCGGGGCAGGTCCATTTTGGTGGTCCGCACATCATGGAGGACCTGCTGCGAAGCGAAGGCGTGCAGTTCGGGGAGGACGGATGTGTCCGCATGGACCTGCACCTGTGGATCCCGGGTACTCCTAACGCGCCCGCGCCCGAAGAGCCTGACAATTGAGGCTGTGGTGGGCCAGGCAGTTACTGGCCCGCCAACTTCCTCAGCTCATCCCAGAAGTTGGGAAACGATACCGAGGCCGCTTCCGCACCATCGATCCGAGTCTCGCCCTCGGCAAGGAGTCCGGCAACCGCAAGGGCCATCGCAATACGATGGTCCCCATGGCTTTCGACAGCCGCACCGTTGAGCGTCGTACCGCCCCGAACCGTCATCCCGTCCGGGTGTTCGTCGATGTCGGCGCCCATGCGGCGAAGGTTTTCGACCAGGATTGCGATACGATCCGACTCCTTGACGCGCAACTCTGAGGCGTCACGAATCTCCGTTTCACCCGCGGCAGCCGTGGCGGCGACCGCAAGGACGGGAATCTCATCGATCAGGTTGGGGATGATCGTCCCGTCGATACGGACACTGGTGAGCGAAGAGGTCTGGACGTGCAGGTCGGCGATCGGTTCGCCTCCAAACTGACGCTCCTTCGAAACACTGATCCGGGCCCCCATAGCCGTCAGGATGTCGAGCGCGCCAGATCGCGTCGGGTTGACGCCCACAGCTCTGAGCATGATGCGGCTTTTCGGAACGGTCGCGCCGGCCGCAAGAAAGAAAGCCGCGGCGGAGAAGTCCTTCGGCACGGCCCAGGTTCGAGCTGCTATCTCCTTGCCACCTTTTACTGTGATCCGCCTCTCGCTGCCCACCGTAAACGTCTCGAGCTGTAGCATTCGTTCAGTGTGATCGCGCGAGGGCGTCGACTCGATGACCACGGTCTCGCCCGCCGCATAAAGCCCCGCCAGCAGTACGGCAGACTTGACCTGCGCGGACGCGACAGGTAGTTCGTATTCGATGGGCTGCAGTGGGGCTTCGACAGCCCCGATTCGGATTGGAGGAAGTCCGTCGGTTAGGGTCACCCGGGCACCCATCTTTCTCAAGGGTTCAGCGATGCGGGTCATGGGCCGTCTGGAGAGACTGGAGTCGCCCACGAGTTCACTGTCAAAGGATTGTCCCGCAAGAACGCCGGCAAGGAGTCGCATCGTGGTACCGGAGTTGCCGCAGTCGAGAGGCCCGTCCGGCGCCTTGAGTCCGTCCAATCCGACGCCTGAAACCGTCACCCCTCGATCGGTTGCCACGATGTCCACCCCGAGCTGCCGGAGGCACGTCAGTGTACTCTGCGGATCCTCCGAATCGGGATAATTGACAACCTCGCTTTCACCCTCAGAAAGCGCGGCGAAGATGGCAGCCCTGTGAGCCACCGACTTGTCGGCCGGGAGCTCCACTTTTCCGATCAGGTGATTAGCGTTCCGAATTGTCTCCTGTGGCACGGCGGCAATGGTGGGAATGTCGTCTTGAGCGAGATCGATACCGTGACTTACCAGACCGGCGATTCCTTGGTAGGATCCAGCGGCATGTCGTCGAGCGCTTGCCGTAGCAGATCCTGTTTCCGATCCCAGTCGAGAAAGGCGTAGCGGAAGCCGTTCAATGCGATTTCGCGCAGCTCCATCGCTCCAATTCTGCACTGCTCGTGTACCCGCAGCAACTCGTCGGTCAGCGTTGTCCGGCTGAACAGGCGATTGTCGGTGTTCACGGTGACCGGTACTCCGGCTGCAACGAATTGCCTGATCGGGTGCTCCACATACGACTTTACTACGTGAGTTTGGACGTTGCTGGTTGGACAGATCTCCAGGGGGATTCGATGGTCGACGCAATACTGCATCAATTTGGGGTCCTGATTCAGCGTGATGCCATGGCCGATGCGGTGTGCCCCGCAGTAGAAGAGCGCTTGACGAATCGATTCCGGCCCCCACGACTCGCCCGCGTGCACGGTAAGGTTGAGAAGGTTGTTTCTCGCGTAGTAGAACGCATGCAGATGGTGCTTCGACGGATTGCCTGCCTCCCCTCCGGCAAGATCGAACGCGACGACACCTTTATCTCGCGATCGAACGGCCACCTCCGCCTGCATGAGTGAAGCACTCTCGAGTCGGTCGCGGAGTCCGCAGACGATGATTCGGCTCGTAATGCCGTATTGACGTTCGGCCGCCAGGAGCCCTTCGTGTACGGCATCGAGAACCTCATCCAGCGTCAATCCTTCCTCGACGCACAGGATGGGAGCAAATCGGACCTCGAGGTAGCGAACGTTCTCGGCCGCGTTGTCTTCCGCAATCTCAAATGCCACGCGCGTGAGAGCGTCCCGGGTCTGCAGCATGGGTATCGAGTAGCGGAACCAGGCGAGATAAGCCTCCAGTGTTTCGGAGTGATCGATCTCCTTGAGTATTGACAGAAGCTCCTCCTCCGTGTGCGCCGGGAGAAGATCCAGTTTGTCTTGCTCGTGCGCCAGATCGAGGAGCGTCGAGAGCCGAAGAGATCCGTCGAGATGACAGTGCAACTCGGCCTTCGGCCAGCTCAGAATGTCTTTTCGGGTAAGTGTGACGTCAGCGGACATACGATTTTCAATTACGACGATAGCAGCAACTCGCGGCCGCCGGTGATTTGGAACAGGTAAAGTAGGGCATCGTTACTTTTCTTTAACTGGTGATCATTTGCGGCTATTCTGCCGATACTATACGAACCCGCCTTATCTTGAGGCGCATTTGGGCAGGTCGAGGCGACCGTAGCCGATCGCAGCGCGCGACTGACCGAAGGACGCTCCTGCCTCCACCCCGAAACACTACGACGAGGTGACGAAATGGGTAGCCTTGGCCCCATGGAAATAATCCTGATCTTTCTGGCCATTCTGCTGTTGTTTGGCGCGAAACGTATTCCCGAGATAGCGCGCGGGATGGGAAAAGGTATTCGCGAATTTCGTTCGGCCACCCGCGAGATCAGCAATGAACTCTCGATGGATGATTCCTCAGAAAACAAAATACAATCGAAATCCCCGATGCAGGGTACCCCGGCTCCCAGACAGGACAATCCACCCCGCGAGTCAGAAACGTCGGCAGGTAGCAATTAGAATTACAACTTCGAGCGGACCGACTCGCTCATGAGCATCCCTTCATTTGTTAGCGACCGGCTTCGGCTGACGCGCGGAGAGACCAGTTGCCAGCGACTGGTCTCTTTTTATCTGGATAGGCAGCGCGGTGCAGACGATTCGCTGAACGCGTTCGTCAGCGTCGATGAAAGTCGGGCGATCGATCGAGCGCGATCAGTAGATGTGTCGGTCGCATCCGGCGAAGTACTCCCTCTGGCGGGCATGGTGCTCGCCGTCAAGGACGTGATTTGTACGAAGGACGGGCCGGTTACCTGCGGATCACGCATCCTGGAAGGCTTCAAGTCCCTTTACGAAGCGACCGCAGTGCGGCGGCTCGAGAAAGCCGGGGCTGTGGTCATAGGGAAGACCAACTGCGACGAGTTTGCGATGGGGTCCTCGAACGAGAACTCGTTCTTCGGTCCGGTCCGAAACCCGGTAGACCCGTCGCGGGTGCCGGGCGGTTCTTCGGGAGGATCAGCGGCTGCTCTTCGAGCCGGGATGTGCAACGCGTCACTGGGAACGGATACGGGTGGGTCGATCAGGCAGCCGGCAGCGTTCTGCGGCGTGACCGGTCTGAAACCGACCTATGGAAGAGTCAGCCGATACGGCCTCGTGGCCTACGCGTCCTCGTTCGACTGTATCGGTCCGTTCGGAGGTACGGTGGCCGACGTCGCGGCGACGCTGCAGGTAATGGCCGGCCTTGATCCCCACGACTCTACGTCGGCTCCGGTTGAGCCCGCAGACTACGGGGCCGCCCTCGATCGAGGTGTCAGCGGAATGCGGATTGGCATTCCTCAGGAGTTCATGGGCGAGGGACTCGACCCGGAGATCCGCGCTGCGCTTGAAAAGACCGCCGAACAACTCGAGACCGAGGGTGCGGACGTAAAGGACGTATCGCTTCCGCACACCGAGTACGGCATCGCTACCTACTATATCCTCACTACAGCTGAAGCATCCAGCAACCTTGCTCGCTACGACGGAGTCCGGTACGGTTATCGCGCCGAGGCGCTGGAAGGAGACGGATCAAGACTTGAGCGGCTCTACACCGAGTCGCGCACACAAGGCTTCGGGACCGAGGTGAAACGACGCATCATGCTGGGGACCTACGTGCTGTCCTCGGGCTACTACGATGCGTACTATGGAAAGGCCCAACGCGTTCGGTCGCTTATTCGTCGCGACTTCGACGAAGCTTTCGAGTCGGTCGATGTAATTTTGACGCCCGCGACGCCTTCTACTGCGTTCGAGATCGGCAGCAAGACGCACGATCCGCTGGAAATGTATCTTAACGATATATACACCGTGACGGCCAACCTTGCAGGGATTCCGGGCCTCGTCGTACCGGCAGCCGTTCACTCGGACGGTCTTCCGATTGGGTTGCAGCTTCTAGGCCGGCATTTTGACGAGGCGTCGTTGATTGCCACCGGTCGGGTGCTAGAGTCCGTGCGATCCGGCGTCACGTCACATCAGGAATAGGGCATTTTTCATGAGCATACTGGTCGACAAGAACACGCGTCTCGTAGTGCAAGGCTTCACGGGTCGTGAGGGTACATTTCACTCGGAGCAGATGATCGAATATGGTACCAATGTGGTTGCCGGCGTCACTCCGGGCAAGGGTGGAACGAAGCATCTCGACAAACCCGTCTTCAATACTGTTGAGGACGCAGTCAGCGAAGAGGGGGCAAACACATCGGTAATATTCGTGCCTCCGGCATTCGCGGCGGACGCGATTCTGGAAGCCGCCGAGGCAGGCATCAAGGTGATCGTCTGCATCACGGAGGGGATTCCCGCCGGCGACATGATTGATGTCTACCACTATGTCCATCGGAAGGAAGCGCACCTGGTAGGGCCGAACTGTCCCGGCGTCCTTACGCCCGGTGCCGCGAAGGTCGGCATCATGCCTGCTATGATATTCTCCGAAGGATCGATCGGAGTCGTATCCAGGTCGGGGACGCTCACCTATGAGGCGGTGGACCAGCTTACGCGCGACGGTTTCGGACAGAGCACAGCCGTCGGCATTGGCGGTGACCCGATCATCGGCACCCGTTTTGTGGATGCCCTCCGCCTTTTCGAGGCCGACAGCGAGACGGAGGCGGTCGTCATGATCGGAGAGATTGGCGGCACGGCCGAAGAAGAGGCAGCCGAGTACATCAAGGACCAGATGACCAAACCGGTCTTCGCATTCATCGCCGGCGCGACCGCTCCTCCGGGACGCCGGATGGGTCATGCGGGTGCCATCATCGCCGGCGGCAAGGGCACCGCGGAGGACAAGTTCGCAGCACTCGGTGAGGCGGGCGCGACCATCGTCAAGAACCCCGCGCTCATCGGGGCTACCGTCAAGGAGCATTTGGCTACGGCGTAGGTTGCGCAGGCGGCGACCCGTGGTGCCGCGCTTCGCCCGGCGCGGACAGGTCTGCTGGAATGACGCCAACGGGTTTCGGCTGGATGCAATGCAATCGGGTACGCCTTCGCTTGAAGGCATCCGGAGTGTACGCCTGCCGGCAATCGTTATCGATTGGCTTCGTCCAATCAAATCTCGTCCGTAAATCGCTTCGCAAGATCAAGTGATAGAGATTCATTCCGCAGAGTTCGTGACCGGCGCCGCAGCTATTGCGGGCTTGCCCGGCGGCGATCTTCCCGAAATCGCGTTTGCCGGACGCTCGAATGTCGGCAAGAGCTCTTTGATCAACATGCTGCTCGGTAGACGGAATCTGGCGCGAACCAGCAGCAAGCCCGGAAAGACTCGGCAGATCAACTTCTATCTCATCAACGGTGCGTTCCGTATTGTCGACCTTCCCGGCCTTGGGTTTGCCAAAGTGTCCCGGTCGCAGCGGTCACAATGGCGGGCATTGATATCCGGTTACCTTCGGTCGAGAGAGAACCTGAAGCTGTTGTTTCATCTGGTGGACGGGAGGCACCCGCCAATGGACGCAGATCTCGATCTCGTGCATCTATACAGGTTGATCGATCTTCCCGTCGTCATCCTTCTAACGAAAGCCGACAAGCTGTCGGCCAACCGCAGGAGCGCCGCTGAGAGGACAGTACGTGAGACGTTGTTGGGTATTGGACTCGAGCTGCCGGTGATACTGACGTCGTCGAACACGGGACGAGGGCGAGAAGAGGTGCTGCGGTGGATTGAGGACCTCGCCGTCGGGCCCACCTGAACCGAGCTGCGTAGCCCTATTGCGTGTCGCTCCCTGGCAGCTGCTGTCCAATGGTGCCGTCATGACGATCGTAGGTGGTATCTGCGAGAAGTCGTGCCGGGGCCGCGGTTGGCGTAGGGACTTCAGGGGCGAACTTTGTCTGAAAACGACCGCACACACGGTAGCACGTCGCCCGGCGCATCAGGACGCATGGTACCTTAGTCTTGATGCCGCGCGTCGAACATGCCACGAGTGGACTGGATCGCGCGCGTCTGCACGTAGAAGAGGATTATGGGAGAGACTGTAATGGCTGGCTACGTTCTCATTACTGATAACCTCGACCCCGTTTGCATCAAGATACTTGAGGAGAACGGGTACACGACCGAGGTGCGCGTGGGTGCAAGTCACTCCGAGCTTCTGGAGCTTGCGCGGGGCGCGCAGGCGTGGATTGTACGCAGCGGCACCCGGATAACTGAAGAGCTGGTAGAGGGAGCGCCCAAACTTCAGGTTATCGGTCGTGCCGGCGTCGGCGTGGACAACATCGACGTGGAGGCCGCGACGCGCAGAGGCGTTCTCGTCATCAATGCACCTGACGGTAACACGATTTCAACCGCCGAGCATACGTGTGCGATGATCATGGCAGCCGTCCGCCGCATTCCGCAGGCGTCCGCATCGGTAAAAGAGGGTCTGTGGGATCGGAAGTCGTTTAAAGGTGCCGAGGTTTACGAGAAGACGATCGGCATAATTGGCGTTGGCAAGATTGGCCAGGCAGTGGCGCAGCGGATGCGGCCTTTCGGAGTCCGTCTGCTGGGTTACGATCCGGTGCTGTCGGGCGAGGTGGCAGATCGTTTGGGAATTTCTCTGGTTTCGATGGACGAGCTGTTTGCGGAAAGTGACATAATTACCGTACACACTCCTCTGACGGACTCTACCCGCGGCCTGATCAATACTGACACGATCAAGCGGTGCCGGGACGGTATATATATTGTCAACTGCGCTCGCGGCGGCATCGTTGACGAAAAAGACCTGTACGAGGCGCTGGAGTCGGGTAAGGTTGCCGGTGCGGCACTCGACGTATACAGTTCTGAACCGCCGGAGTCCGAGCTTCGCGGTCTTCTCGAGCATCCTCGGGTGGTCGCGACACCGCACATTGCAGCCTCCACGGGTGAGGCCCAAACAAAGGTAGCCCGCCAGGTGACCGAGCAGGTCGTTCAGTCCCTGAAAGGGCAGCCTGTGAGCGCCGCCGTCAATGCGCTGGCCATCCGGATGGCAGGGCGCAGGGAAGTGAGGCCTTACGTGCGACTCTCCGAGATTCTGGGACGTATTGCGGCGCAGCTGTTCGAGGGTCACGTCGATCGGGTGTCGATTCGCGTTTTCGGTTCCACGCCGGCCGCGCATCTCGACGTCCTTTCGGTGGCGGCACTGAAGGGAATGTTCTCCGTGCTCGTGACCGGCCCCGTCAATTTGGTCAACGCGCCTGTTCTGGCCGACGAGACCGGTCTTGGCGTAGAAGAGCTTACGCTCTCATCAGGGGAGGGGTATACGAATCTGATCGAGGTTCAGCTCGATTCCGGCTCATCGGCGCGTCGCGTCGCCGGGACGCTCTTTGGCGAAGACGACATCCGCCTGGTTCGCATCGACGATTTTGCGCTGGAGGTGCGGCCCTTGGGTTACATGCTCATTTACGAGAATATAGATCGGCCGGGCGTGCTTGCCGGCGTTGGAGGCGTACTCGCAAATGCGGGCATCAATATCGCCGCCATGGCTCTCGGTCGCCGGGGAAAAGGTGAGCAAGCACTGACGGTAATCGATCTGGACGATGACATTCCGCAGGACGTGCTGGAGCATGTCAACCGCGTGGATGGGGTTCAGAATGCGCGTCTGATTCGCGTTTGACAGGCCAAAGAGGGGGCAAAAACAAGGGTCTGCAATAATAGGTGCCCTCGAAACGTTGACCGGGGTTTCCCTTGACAAACGTGGGGGGTGCCTCTATATTTGAGGATCAACACCGGTCATGTAAACGATCCAAACCAGGAGCCAGCACTTTTATCGAGAATCGATACAGCTTCTCAAGCCCACTTTTTGCAAGCACTGCCGCTGCTACGTGTTCGATGTGGTTCGGAATATGTTGCAGGCGTGTGCCGGTTTTTTGTGCAAGCAGTATCGCATCTCTGCAAGTTTCGTGCTGATGGGTAATACGGTTCCCCGACGTGGTTGGCTTTCGGACCCCCTTATCTGAATGACATCGCCGCTGAGACAACGACCGGATTCATCCGAAGCTTTTCCTTTGAGCCACACACAAGAGTACTAGAGGAGGTAGCATATGTTACGTAAATGGGGCACGCTTGTGTTCTTGCTTCTCGCCGCACCAATGCTGGCGATGGCCCAGAACACCGGTAAGCTCGCCGGCCAGGTCATCGACCAGGAGACTGGAGATGCCTTGCCGGGCGCCAGTATCGTGCTTGCCGGGACGCAGATCGGTACCATTTCGGACATCGATGGGAATTACTTCATCATCGGCGTTCCGGTTGGTATCTATGATGTGCAAGCGTCATTTGTCGGTTATCAATCCCAGACGGTGTCTGGCGTTGAGATAAACTCCGGCTACACCCGCGAAATCAACTTCACTCTCTCGCCGGGCGTCGAGCTCGACGAGATCGTTGTTGAATACGAGCGGCCACTCATCCAGAAAGACGCCATCGGCGCACCGAAGGTGGTCACTGGTGAGGAGTTGCAGAACCTGCCTGTCCGTGGCGCAGGCCGCGTTGCCTCCTTGCAGGGTGGTGTCGTTTCCAACGATGCAGACGGACGGCTCTTCGTTCGTGGCGGTCGTGACGAGCAGATTGTGTACTTCGTAGACGGTGTCAAGATCGACCCCTCCGACGTATCCAGCCTCGGCGTCACGCAGAGCTCGGTACAGGAGCAGGAGATGCTCATCGGCTCGATTCCCGCGAAGTACGGGGACGCAATGTCGGGCGTCATTTCGATCACGACGCGCTCGGGCGCGCCGGACTTCTTCGGAAGCCTCGAGGCGATCACCTCGGAGGCTCTGGATCCGTTCGGGTACAATCTGTTCTCGGGATCCATCGGCGGTCCGATCGTTCAGGACAAGCTGAGCTTCTTCGTTTCAGCTGAAGGTCTATTCCAGAGCGACGACAGCCCGTGGGCCGTCGAGACTCCGACGCTATCAGACAGCCAGCTGAACAGCCTGCTTGCAAATCCGCAGGTATTCCAGGCTCAGAACGCCGAAACCGGCGAGATCACTTATGTGCCTGTTGCCGTACCTGAGATCGGAGCAAACGTAACGGTCGACGACATGCTGGCGGCGATCAACGTACCGGAAGGGTTTGAATTGACGACCGGCAATCCGATCGCCGCGACGCAGGTGATCACGGCAGACGACTGGCGTCTGAACGACGAGAAAGACGCGCCCCGTGATCGCTTCGACGTAAACGGCAACCTCACGTTTACGCCTTCGTCGCAGATCAGCATCCGCGCCGGCGGCGCTTTCACAAGCCTGAATCAGGACAGCTACGGTTGGGGCACCTCGCTCTACAACCGTGACCGATTCACGGTCTCTGAGAACCAGACCTTCAGGCTGTTTGGAACGTGGACGCACCGTATTTCGGGTAACACGTTCTATCAGCTGCAGGCTGACTTCCTGAGCGACGACTTCAAGAGCTACCCGAACGGGTTCGACGGAGATGTTGAGGAGTCGGTCTTCTATGGAGATCGTGACCACGCCACGAATTCGGCATATGCCTCCTACTACAGGCTGCAAGGTGACACTCTATATGTCCCGAATTTCCGTGACGGGGAATTCAGCAGCTTGAGTGGCGTTGCCAGCCTCTGGTCCAACGTAGGAGCCGGACTCAATACCTTCACAAAGCAGAAGGTCAACCAGTTCCGATTCTCAGCCAGCGCAACGACCCAGGTCGGCGTGCACCAGCTGGAGTTCGGTGGCGAGTTTGAGCAGCAGACGCGTCGCTTCTATCGGGTCGGCGCATTCGGCCTCTCGCGCTTCGTTTGCGATAACACCGCCGCAGCAAACTGCGGTGCCGAGAACCTCGACCCGTTGAATCCGGATGACGCTGCTCTGTTTGGTGCCCTCACGCTCAGTGGAGACGCATCGAACTTCGCAGACGTCTATGCCAGCCTGCCTTTCAAGGCGATGCGGGATAGGGCCGTTTGGTACGGTTACGACTACCTCGGCCTCGAGGAAGTCGACAACCAGAACGTCGACGGGTATCTCGACACGAGTGATCCTGCCAACCATAACGTAGAGCCGCATAAGCCGCTCTATTACGCGGGGTATATCCAGGACAAGATCGAATTCCGCGATCTCGTCATTAACCTGGGTCTCCGTGTCGATGTCTTCGACAATAACACGCTGGTCCTGAAGGATCCTTTCGCGCCGGCACCGATCATTCGGGCGTCGGACAGCGGACTGATCTCGGAGATCACCGGTGGTTCTGCTGACATCCCGTCGACTATCGGCGATGACTATGCAGTCTACTTCAACGACTCGGGCAACATTGTCGGCTTCCGAAACATCGATGGCGACTTCTTCGATGCGGCCGGCCAGGATTCCGATCTCAACACGATCGACCGAGCCGGAACGCAGCGTCAGAAGCCGGATACCGAGAAGCTCGTCTCGGAGATCTTCGAGGACTACGAGCCGGAGGTGACGGTGATGCCGCGTATCGGTGTCTCGTTCCCGGTGACGAACCAGGCATTGTTCTTCGCGAGCTATAACGTGACCTCGCAACGTCCGCGCGAGCAGGCGTTCGCTCCGTTCACGACCTATGACCAGATCTCTGGTCAGTCTCGTCTGAACAACCCGGACCTCAAGCCGGAGAAGACGACGCAGTATGAACTCGGATTCCGTCAGTCGCTCGGTTCGCGCGCGGCCTTCCAGATCTCGGCCTTCCTGCGTCAGCAGAAAGATCTCGTGCAGATCCGGAACGTCAACGCCGTGGGCCTCGGAGTTGGCTCCTACGGAAACGTAGAGAACATCGACTTCGCGACCACGAAGGGTCTCGAGTTTGAGTTCGATCTTCGGAGAACGAATGGTGTCGCGCTTCGAGCGAACTACACGTTCTCGGTTGCAGAAGCAACGGGAAGCGACTCGCAGGCGCTCCGCGTCATCCAGTGGCGTGGCACGCTTGGCAATGGTCTCTATTTCCCGAATTTCATCTCACCGGCCGGATTCGATCGGCGCCACTCGGCGAACCTCTCGTTCGACTACCGGCTTGGTCAGGGTGAAGGTCCGAAGATCGGAGACACGGCGTTCCTGCAGAACTTCGGCTTCAACATTCTCGCGCAGATCGGAAGCGGCATGCCCTATACGGCGTTGACGCAGCCATTGCCGGTTAACGACTCGTTCACGGCTGCCGTGGACGGAGCCATCAACGCGCAGCGACTGCCGTGGTATAGCATCCTTGATCTCCGCGTGGATCGCCGTTTCTCGATCGGAAATAGCTCATCCGTCACGGCGTTTGTCTGGGTGGAGAACGTTCTCGACCGCGACAACGCCTTAGGCGTTTACCGCGCGTCCGGCTTGCCGGAGACGGATGGATTTCTGTCGACCACGCTCGGTAGGCAGCGTGCCGCTGCTTTCGGCTCGGCGTTGGGTGATCCCCTTGCGACGACATCGTTCTCGGATCACTACAACCGCTGGGTGGATTCACCCGTTGGCGTTGGCGGTAATCACTACTCTGGCGGTCCACGGTACTCGGTGCCGCGCAGAATTCGACTGGGAGTTCGGTTGAACTTCTAAGAGAGATACGCTCGCCGAGGCATGCCGGCGGCCCGAAATGGCCGCCGGCAATCGCCCGGCCTAGACGAGATACACCCGAAGAATTAAATCGAACATGGAGACTATGCACATGCCTTTCGTCAGGAAATACAGCATGTTGCTCTTGGCGCTTCTCTTTGCCTTCAGCTCGGCCGCTTACGCCGACGTTGACAAGGACAAGGACAAGCGCAAAAAGACGCAGGCAGAAATTGCCGCGCTCCGAGCGAAGTTCGCCGGTCAAGTGGCGGACTGCGACCTCGGCAGCGCATCGAGCGACCTCGACGTCAACAACGTCAAGGCGCGTATGTACAACAACGGCGGCCTCTTCTGGATCGGCGGTAGCCCGATCTACGAAGTGCCGAAAGGGTCGGGATCGAACGCGATCTTTGCCTCCGGAATCTGGATCGGCGGACTAGCCGACGGCGAGCTTCGCATCGCGGCAGCCACGTACGGCGACTGGGAGTTCTGGCCCGGCCCGCTAGATGCGACGGGACAGGCGCCAGCAGACTGCTCGGTATACGACCGGATCTTCCGTATCAGCCGGGAAGACATCAAGACCTTCCAGGAAACGGGAGTGGCGACCTCCGACATGATCGACTGGCCATGGGACCTCGGTGCCGCGGTCGTCGACGGTGACGGAAACCCGGACAACTACAACCTGGATGGCGGCGACCTTCCGGAAGTTCTGGGTGACCAGACGCTCTGGTGGATCATGAACGATGCCGGCAACGTGCACCTTACGACGGAGACTCCTCCGATCGGACTCGAGGTGCAGGCGACCGCGTTCGCGTTCAACCAGGCCGGCCCGCTCGGAAACACGACCTTCTACAAGTACAAGATGATCTACAAGGGGACAGAAACCCTTACGGATGTCTATCTCGGACTATGGTCCGATCCCGACCTTGGCGACGCTAGTGATGACTACGTTGGTAGTGACTCGGCGCTAGGTGTTGGCTACGTTTACAATGGAGACGACGAAGACGGCGGTAGCAGCGGCTATGGCGACAAGCCGCCGGCACTCGGCTACGACTTCTTCCAGGGTCCACTCGTGGATAACGACGGCTTGGACAACAACCGGAATGGTGAGGTCGACGAGGAAGGCGAGCGCGTGGCAATGGCCAAGTTTGTCTTCTACAACAACAACTCCAGCGAGCAAGGCAACCCGACCAACGCTCAGGAATACTACGGGTATTTGAAGGGCGAGTGGAGAGACGGCGTTCCGATTACGTTTGGAGGTACGGGAAGAGGATTTTCAGAGGATCCCGCGAACTACATGTTCCCGGCAGACCCGCCGGAGTTCTGGAGCGAAGATCAGCCGACGCCCGGTGGAGCACCCAACGTGCCTTCTGATCGTCGATTCCTCCAGTCGGCTGGTCCGTTCACAATGCAGCCAGGCGACGTTCAGGAGATCGTCTTCGGTATCGTGTGGGCGGGTACCAATGATCGCATCCAGTCCGTCAAGCAGATGGAGCAGGACGACGCTGTCGCTCAGGCCGCGTTCGACCTCGACTTCAATGTGCCTCCTCCGCCGGATCCACCGCGTGTTACGGCGACGGAGCTGGACGAGGGCATCGTCCTGAACTGGGACTACCGCCCAACGGACAACAACTACCTGGACTCGTATGACGCTCCGAGCGTGAACCTGACGGTTCCGGAGCCAGAAGATGGCACCTACACGATGGAGGGGTATCTCGTCTGGCAGTACGAGTCAGCAAACGATCAGGACGGTGAGATCATTGCAGTCTATGACCGTGCAGGCAACGGCGTGACCAATGTCGTCAGCCGCGCGGTAGACGCGATCACCGGTGCGGTGAACACGACGTTGTTGGTGCAGGGGACGGACACAGGGCTGAAGAAGTCACACTTCGTCAGCAATCTGACCAACTATACCCAGTATCACTTCGCAGTCCAGGCCTACGCGTTCAACGGTGAGTCGAACCCGCAAGGATTCTTCTCGCCGATCACGCAGGGCGTCAATCGCCTGACGGTCACGCCCTCGAAGCAAAACGCGGCGAACGGCGGTACTGTCATCAACTCCAACCCGGGCCTCGTCTTCGAGACGGTGCGTACGGCTGGAGGCGGTGGTGGCGCTGCAAAGGCCGCAGATGGCTCGCAGGGTGTCGCGGTAGAGATTGTCGACCCATCGAAGGTCACGGGTGATAACTACGCGATCGACATCGTCACGGTAGAGGATCAGATCACGTACAACATTCGCAACACGACGCAAGGCAGCGTCTTGTTCGATGCTGCGTCGACCTTCGAAAGTACTGGTATCGTTGCCGCAACCGGCAAAGGCGTTCAGAATCTGGACGGCTTGTCCTTCACGATTAGCGGTCCGAATCCGGATGCGCTCATCATCGACGGCGTTGAGATGTTTGTCGAGGTAGCTGGTCCTACGGATGCGTACGCATGTGGACCAAACGCCGGCTCAACCTTCGGTTGTGCCGAGGTCGGCGGCAACTTCCTTTATGGCTCCTTCAACGGTGCGATTAACTACGTCATGTACCACGAAGGAACCGGTCCGGAAGGCACGCTGCCGCGCTACGCGCCGCAGGATTACGAGATCCGATGGACGGAGACGGGAAGCTACGCGTACCACTACTTCACGACAGAGGCGGCCATCTGGGTGCCCTTCGAGCTATGGGATATCGGCCCAACCTACACGGGGACGAATGTGAATCCGAACGACCCGTCCGACGATGTTCGGATGGTACCGATTCTGTTCTCCAGTGGGCGTGATGCCTGTAGCTACACGTACTACGATGATATCTCGAAGGCGCCATTTGGAGTGTGGTCGGGTACCACGATGCGTATCTACGCTTACTATCCCGTCACGACCTACGCCGACTATGAGGCGTTCGTCAAGCCGCAGGTAGACGGTGCCACTTGCGTCTCCGACGGCGGTGAAGTAGTCACGGGAGCGATCATTGGCGACGTCAGTGAGACCGGATCGCCCACATTGGTCGACATCGGCAGGGGCCGTCCACTTCAGCGCATCATCTTTGAGGGTGATCCGGCCGGTGATCCGCCGCATCCGGCGTTCGGTGTCGTGCAGCGCTTCTACACGACGAAGCCGCTACTGGATGGTGACACGTACGAAGTCAACACCGAAGGCCTTGGCGCGGTCGTGGGCAACGCCCAGACCCGCGAGGAGGCACTCGACTTGATTGCTGTAGTCCCGAACCCGTACCTCGGCTCGTCGGACTACGAGGTGTCGCGAGTTGTGGACGTGACGCGGATTACTAACCTGCCCGAGCAGGCTACCATCCGCGTGTTCACGCTGAACGGGACGCTGATTCGGACGCTCGAGAAGAACAGTACGGCGCGTCACATTAACTGGGACCTTAACACGGAAGAGGGCCTGCCCATTGCCAGCGGTATGTACCTCATACACGTTGAGGCGAAAGACAGTGCCGGCGCAACCTATGGCGAGCGCGTGCTAAAGTTCGCGGTTGTCAAGAAGCAGGTTCAGCTCAATGAGCTGTAAGCCAGGCGTCTTTTTCCTCGATATGAAACTCTGGAGGTTTCTTGATATGAGACATAAAATTGTCACCTACATCGGCCTGGCAGCCATTCTCCTCGGTCTGAGTGCCCAAGAGGTACTCGGACAGGGCGAGGATCGTCGCGGCACGGCGGGAGCAACCTACCTGCTCCTACCGGTCACCGCCCGTACGGCCTCGCTGGGCAACACCTCGACGAGCGGTTTCTCGTCGATGTCTGGCCTCGAGGCGCTGCATTCGAATCCGGCAGGCCTCGTGTTCAATAGTGGGACGAACGCTCTGTTCTCCAACATGCAGTACTTCGCTGATATCAACGTGAATACGTTTGGTATTGCGCAGCGTGTTGGAAGCGGTAGCCTCGCCCTCGTGGTCACCTCATGGGACTTCGGCGAAATTCCGCTCACGACGGAGTTGCAGCCGGAAGTCACGGACGTGACGTTCTCTCCCAACTACCTGCAGTTCGGGGCGTCGTATGCCCGTCAGCTCACCGACCGCATCGCGGCCGGTGTAACGATCAAGCTCCTCAGCGAGGACATCGACCGGGCTAACGCGACGGGTCTGGCGCTCGACGCCGGAATGGGTTATACGGTTGGAGAGACTGGCCTTCGCTTCGGCGTAGCGCTCAAGAACTTCGGTCCGAGCATGACCTACAGCGGAAACGGTTTGACCCAGCAGGTTCGCCTGCCGGGCGCTCCGCCGAACGCAACCACGCAGGCCGTCACGATCGAAGCCGCGAGCTTCGAGCTGCCGACCGTCCTCAACTTCGGCGTGTCTTACACGCGTCAGGTTGCGGCCGACGTCAGCCTTGGCGTGCTCGGCAATTTCCGCTCGAACAGCTTCGCCCAGGACCAGTTCTCGGGCGGCCTGGAGTTGGGACTGCGTAACATCCTGTACGTGCGTGGCTCGTACGAATGGCAGGAGGACATGGATCAGACGGCGTTCGACGGTTGGTCCGTCGGTGCCGGCCTGAACTTCGAGTTCTCCGGTCGCTCTGCAAGCGTCGACTACTCGTACCAGGGTGCGGAATTCTTCGATGAGGTGCAGATGTTCACCGTGAGCGTCGTCCTCTAGAAGCGCGAGTTCAGGGAAAGACTAAGGGGTGGGTGGCGTAGGCCGCTCACCCCTTTTTCCATTTGAGCCGGGTTGCCGCATGCCCATACGCGCGCAAGCGGGTACACCTGGCTGACTCTGTC
Organism: Rhodothermales bacterium; assembly: GCA_041609895.1. Taxonomy (GTDB): domain Bacteria; phylum Bacteroidota; class Rhodothermia; order Rhodothermales; family JABDKH01; genus JAHHLP01. Next base: position 12,773 of record JBFIPX010000019.1, on the reverse strand, counting down.
TAGTGTGGATCCCGGATCAGGCCCGGGATGACGTCGAAATTCGTCATACCCGGCAAACAGGTGCTCACAGGCCGCCACGTCTCAGTAGTCATACCCGCGAAAGCGGGTACCCATTCGACGATCAGGCAACCTCACCCGCTCGTATTATTCGCTACGCTCATCAGCCGCCCTTCCGTCGCTCGTGACCATCAACTCAGGGATGAGGATTGACTGGATCGTTGGGTTCGCTGATCAGTCTCCCCCTTGGGCTCGTGTCCGGATTGGTGTCCGGGACTACGTTTCTCTGGATCGAAAATCATCGAGAGCGGTTGATAACCGCCGATGTCCACCACTCAGCCCCATACCTGTTCGACCTTGGCAACGGAACCCCTCCCGGCCGAGCAACCGGAGCTATTCGCCGCGGCGCTGCGGACTGCTCTGCGGTGGATTCGGCCTTCCCCGGTTCTTACCTGCGGGGCCGTCATTGTCCTTGCCGGCCTCGTAGGCTGCCGTAAGACCCCCGGGAACGACCCTTCAACCGACGGATCTGCCTCTGCTTCGCAAATCGTTTTTCGCAACATCGAATCGCCGAGTGAATTCGTGGGCGACGACCTGTGCTTCGACTGCCATGAGTCGGAGTACACCGGTTACCAGGATCACGGCATGGCACGATCATACTATCGGTTGACAGAAGCCAACCGGGTGGAGCAAGTGGAGGACGTCACCGTTGCCGACCCCTCGAGTCCGTTGAGATACACGATACGCGAGCGGCCGGACGGCTTGTACCAGGAGGAGTACATGGTCGATGGGCAGGGCAACACGATCCACAGACTTGAGCGCCGCATGGACTATGTGGTCGGCAGCGGGACGGCGGCGAGGACCTACCTTACGGAACTCAACGGTAGACTATACGAGCTTCCGCTGACTTGGTACACGCAGGAGGAGCGGTGGGATTTCAGCCCCGGATACGAGATCGCAAACTTCCGCTTTGATCGTACCGTTCCGGATCGCTGTATGGCATGCCACAACAGCTACCCGTCCAGCGTGCCCTTTGTGGAAGGCAAGTATGCCGACGTGCCAGCAGGAATCGGTTGTGAGCGTTGCCACGGTCCAGGTGGTCTTCACGTCCGCGAACGGCTTGAGATTCCGGACGTGGAGGATGAGATCGACGACAGCATCGTCAACCCCGCTCATCTGCCGTTCGAGTTGCGGATGGACGTATGCCAGCAATGCCATCTGCACACGACGGTCTCGCTGCTGCGCGAAGACCGATCCCCGTTCGGGTATCGACCCAGTAAGCCGCTTTCAGATCACATTGCCTTGTTTGCAGAGGACGACCCGTCCAAGGCAGAGGGTATCGACGTTATCTCTCACGCCGATCGCATGAAGCAAAGTGAATGCTACGTGGCCACGGTCGATTCGGCGGAGCCGCTTGAGTGCACCACCTGCCACGATCCGCACCAGGGTTTCCGAACGCTGGGCGAAGATTATTTCAACGCGACATGCGTCGGATGTCACAGCGAACAAAGTCTGGCTGCACGATTTGAAACCACTCCTTTTGCAGCTGATCATGGGCCTCCGTCGAATTGCTTCGGCTGTCATATGCCCCGGGTGGAAGTGGAGGACGCGCCGCATTCGAGTTTTACCGATCACCTCGTTCGGGTTGTGGATGACAGCGATAACTCGGCCATGGTCGATCCGGTTGCGAGCCACGACGAAGTCTCACTGCGTCCCTACTTCGATCGGGACCGCGAGTCGCAGGAGGGCCGGATCTATCATGCGATGGCCCAGATCGTGTACGGACGACAGCTGAGTCAACCCGAGACAATTCGAAGCGGGGTGGAGGCTCTCAAAGAACTCGTCGACGGCGATACGACGTACAGTGAGGCGATCTTCCTGCAGGGACTGGGCCGACAGCTGATCGGCGAGCATCAAGGTTCGATCGAGCCACTCGAGCTGGCGGTCCGACTAGGGCCGGACAATCCGGAACGGCTCAACGCCCTCGCGCAGTCGTACGAACTGGCGGGCGTCAACCAACCCTTGGCGGGCAGGCTGTATCGAAGGGCCCTTGCGATTCAGCCGGCTGCTGCAAGAATTCGGGTCAACTACGGACGATTCTTGCAGTCTATGGGGATGGTCGACGAAGCCGTCGCCGAGTACCGGAGAGCGATCGAGGAAGATCCATGGCTTGATGTCGGGCACTTCAACCTTGGAACCACATACGCATCGGCTGGTCGGTTTGATGACGCGGAGGCAGCCTTTCAAAAGGCCATTTCTTTAAATCCCTTGTACTCGGAGGCTATCGGTAACCTCGCCGCCCTCTATGCGTCGCAGGGCCGCGACGGTGAGGCGCGTGGAGCTTTCGAGCGTGCAGTGAGAGTGTCACCCGATGACCCGACGGCACTCGGCAATCTCGGTGCTTTTAGGTTGAACGAAGGAGACGCCGAGGCAGCGATCGAACTACTCAGACGAGCTGTATCGGCTCGGCCTGTCTATACGGACGCCATCGCTAACCTGTCACTGGCGTACTTCAGAATCGACGACTACGAAACAGCGAGAGAGTATGCGCGGCGTGCCATCGAACTGGATTCGGGAAACCAGTTGGCGCGGCAGGTGCTGGTCGCGACAGAGTAGGGGGCAATTGTTTGGTCATACCCGCGGACGCGGGTGTCCATGAATGACTGAGGCTGCTTGACGCTTCCATCGATCCCGGCTCTGCGGCCGGGATGACAGAAAGATGCTTCCGGGTGTACGCCCGGCATGACTGGATCGTCAGACCCGACGCCTGGTCTGACTGGATCGTCATACCCGCGAAGGCGGGTATCCACGGGCTCGGTTAGATAGACTATTCGCCGCGCTCATCAGTCTCCCCTTCAGTGCTCGTGTCCGGGTCTATGCCCGGGATGACTACGTACTTCGCCTACCCGCAATCGTGTCCGCAATCACGGCCGCATGCTCCCGACCGTTCTCGATGAACCACCGGCTCGTGTTCAGCCCTCCGCAAACGGTACCCGCGAGAAACACACCCCTGCGGCTCGTCTCGAACGTCCGAGTATCGTGTACGGGAGTCCGATCCGTATCATCCCCGATCTCGATGCCCGCCGCCTCAAGAAAACCGTAGTCCGGCAGATATCCGGTCATGGCCAGGACCCAATCGTTCTGGAGCGAAGTGACCCCGGCCTCATTTTGAACGACGATGGCCTTCGGCTCTACTCTGACCACCTCCGCGTTGAACATCGCACGGATTGATCCCTCCCGAATCCGATTCTCGACGTCGGGTCTGATCCAGTATTTAACGGAGGGTCCGATCTCTGGCCCCCTCACGATCATGGTTACTTGCGCACCGTGTCGGAAACATTCGAGGGCTGCCTTCGCCGCAGAGTTTTTCGCCCCAATGACCGCGACCTCCTGACCCGCATAGGCATACGGCTCCTTGTAATAGTGCGTCACCTTGGGTAAGTCCTCACCTTCGACACCCAGAAGCCGAGGGTAGTCAAAGAAGCCGGTCGCGACAATGACGTTGGCCGCCTCAGTGACCTCCCTTTGAGATCGGACCTCGAAGGCGCCTTCCTCACCGTCGATCCTCGTCACGGCGTTGTAGAGGAATAGCTCGATGTTCTCAGCGAAGGCGACGCGGCGGTAGTAATCTATTGCTTCCTCCCTAACTGGCTTGTAGCCAAGTGTCGGGAAAGGATGCCCTCCGATCTCCAGCAGGTCCGGCGTGGAGAAGAACTCCATGTTGGTGGGGTAGCCAAGAAGCGAGTTCACGATGGCGCCCTTGTCGAACACTCGGACCGAAAGTCCGCGCTGGCGGCACTCGATCGCGCATGCCAAACCGACGGGCCCCGCTCCAACCACAACCACGTCCACTCTGCCCGGAGACGTCATTTGCGCTGCTTGTCCCGCCGCGCAACGAAAAACTTCTTCAGTAACCCCGCGGCCAGATCCGCCTCAACTGAAGAAATCACCTTGAGTCGGTGATTGAACCGCCGGTCCTCAACCAGATTATACAGGGTAGACGCGCACCCGGCCTTTTCGTCGAACGCGCCGAAGACCAGGCGTTCAACCTTTGCCATGATAAGCGCTCCCGCGCACATCGGACAGGGTTCAAGGGTCACGTATATCGTGCAGCCCTCGAGCGACTTGCTGCCGAGAGTCTCGCATGCCGCGGTGACGGCGATCATCTCGGCGTGGGCGGTCGGGTCCTTGAGGGTCTCGACCATGTTGTGCCCTCTGCCGACAATCGTTTCGCCCTGTACTACAACAGCCCCGACGGGCACCTCGCCCATGTCGGCTGCCTTCTCCGCCTCCCGGAGGGCCTTTCCCATCCAACGCCGGTGAGGTTCCAGAATCTTGTCGAGGCTCATTCTTCCTATGCGTTCTCGATAATCTGCTCCTTCTCGCGAGCAAATGGCAGCGTCATACAGCGCGGTCCTCCTCTACCTCGCGATAGCTCCTGGCCCTCGAGCTTGATCGCAATCTTTTCGCCCACCTTCCAGTCGCTCTGCTCGTAGTACGACATAAACCCTTCGGCCGTCACCACCCGGTATCCGTGTTCGCGCATCATGTCAAAGGTACGCTCGTTCCTTTCGTAGCCGATGACGACGCCGGGTGCAAGCGCGAAGAAGTTGGCGCCATCCGTCCATTGTTCGCGCTCCTGGCTAAGCGGTGAATGACCGCCACACGGGATGAAGGTCAGGTCTCGGCCCGTAAGCTCCTCGAGGACCTCCTTCAGGCTCAATTTGACCTGAGTAACAAATCGATCGGGTTCGTCTGCCGGAGTGAAGTGTATCACATTGCTCAAGCCTGTGAGTTCAATTAAAGGAGGGAATACGGCGCACTCGGTTGGCGATGCGAAGGTAAAGACGGTATCAAGGTGCATGCAGTAGCGCTTCTTCGGAAGGTTCACCATCACGACGTTGCGAACTCCGGCCTCATCAAATAGCCGTCTGGCGATTGTCATCACCCCACCAAACGACGTTCGCTGTGAGTGCCCGATAAGCACGGTGTCCTCAGAAACCACCAACAGGTCGCCGCCTTCGAAGGTGTTGCCACGCGGGAGTTTGATGATGTTGTCGCGGCACTCTCGGAAAGAATCGTGGTATCGCAGGATGGTATCGATGATGATTCCTTCCCGAGTACGCGCCGCCGTCGCCGGGTGGCTGATAACAATGTGCCGATTGACAACAGCGGCCACATCGCGAGTAAACATGAGGTTCGGAAGGGGGCGCGAAAGAATCTGCAGCGGGGAGACTCCGGTAAGCGCAAAGTGCAGCAGCTCGTCGGGAGAAAACTTCTGGATGTCCGACTGGAAGGCCTGCAGGTTGCTCTCAACCGATACTCTGCAGAGCTGGTCGATAAAGTCGTTCCGGGCGTCCTGCATTTGAAATACGTCGATAAGCAGGTCCACGACTTGCAGCACGGCGTCATCGCTCCCGACGATCTTCCTGAACACCGAACACATGCGTTCGTGTTCAGCCCGGGCTTTGCCGAGGAATAGAATGTCCTCGAACAACAAGTCTTCCCTTGCCTCCGGCGAAACAAGGTCCATTTCCGGTCCCGGCGTATGCACGATTACCTGCCGAAGCAGGCCGGTCTCGGACGTGACCTCGGACTGATATTGGGGAACGGGCGCTGTCGCTTTTTCGGAAGCCTGTACGTTGAGCGTGGGCGAGGCCATACGGAAGAACCTTTTCGGCAGTAGATCCGAAGTGACGTAAATGGTGGGCTGACCTGGGTCTTAAGGTACAACGACCGGGGTCGAAAACGTCGCTTCGATCAGCGCCGCTCCTGAAGAATGGTGAAAAAGCGCAGGATGATCGCCACCAGAAGCAGGATGAACAGGATCTTAATCGCATAGCCGGTCAGCACCCCGGCTACTTTGAGGATGAAGCTGAGCAGAACGATCGCCACGAGCATCACGATGGCCGTCACGAGCCACCTCAGGACCTTCTGGACATCCATTCGACGATTTCTGATCTAGTCTGTTGATATGAGAAGGTACTCTGACAACGAGGTGCTGTTTCCTCCCGTCAGGAAGCCTCCCACCAGCATTATTCGACCATCGGGAAGCTTTGTTGCGCTGTGCCCGGACCGGAGGAGCGGCGTCGACCGATTGAGGGGTACACGGAGGAATTCCCGGCGCCTCTCCACGAAAAGCTCGACCGAGCCGAGGGGCGCCTCCCGGCGGGGACCGCTTCCTCCAAGCGTGATCACCAGGCCGTCAGAGACGGCAACTGAGACGTGGTGCGTGCGAGCCTCCTGAGTTTTGCCGGCGTCCACTGGAATCAGGCCGAGAGGGTCGGCAAAGTCGACGGTGAAGCTTACTGACTCTCGAAAATCGGGTCCGAAATCGGTACCGTGAAAAAGGAACTCACCGGGTTCAAAAGGATCTCGAGCCGTTACGGCGACCTGCGTATGTCCGGAGATCGGCTTGCCGAGAAATGGCCCGGGAGCAGCTGTGAACGCAAAGAGGCTGTCATTACGGAGGAGAAAACTGCGGATGTCCTGGCGAATGCCAATGGCCGGCTGGGGGCGGTAACGGATGTCTCCCCGGCCACCATACAGATCCAGGATGAATCCCGAGGAGCCGAGCTCGCCGCTGGCGGAGTGATGCACGCGGCGAATTGGATCTCCGACCACGGCGATCCGCCGAAATTCTCTCGTCGACGGGTCGAAGACCTCGGCCTCTGTGACGAGGACGAGAACATCGTTGATGGTTCCGCGTGTTGCGCCGCCGGCGATGAGTACACGTCCGTCGGGGAGGTTGGTCATTGTGTGTCCGAGTCGCGCATTCTCAAGACCGCCCGGCAGCTCCTCAAACGGCGCGCCCGCCGGGGAGGAAATAAAGGCGACGTCCAGGGCCTCGCCGCCGGATTGAAAAGCTCCACCGGTAACCAGCACATCGCCCCCGCCCGTGAGGATTGCCGCGTGGTCCCCAAGGCCCCGCGGGAGGTCGGGCGCATTGGGCGTGAACTGTGGTGACAAGACGACGACGACGGCGGTGTCCTGCGAGAACACGTCGTCGATGTCGAAGGCCGTGACGATCAACTCGTTCAGTCCGGTTGTAAGATCCACGAGGCTCGTCCAGAGACCGCTCTCCGGATCGGCCGCCATCGGCTCGCCCCCGAGGAGGACGCGATCGATCGGTCGGAACGAGGACGCGCGAACCTTGACCTGCACACGCGTTGCGTCTAGCACCTCGGTAAGGTCCGGCTCGACGATCTCGATCTCGGGCTCACTGATCTCGACAAACGGGCGGTCACAGCCTGCGCTCGCAAACAGGGTCGCAATCACCAATGCTGTGCAGGCAGCGTAGAGTCTTCCGCCTCGCGCGCGACCGTTGAATCGCGCCGACAGCGTCGCGGTCCAATTACGCATCCGCCGGCTGCTCTTCATCTCTGTCATGCTTCATCCCTGGGCGGTTCATCCGGATACACAACCTCTTCAAGAACGAGACCTTTCGCGGGCGCTGCCTCACCCGCCATGCGTCGGTCACGTGCCGTAAGAATTTTGGGGATACACTCCGGTTCGCGCTTGCCACGGCTGATTTCCAACAGCGTTCCGACTATCGCGCGCACCATCCCGTGCAAGAACCGGTCGCCGGCGATATCAAAAAAGAAGTACCCGTCTCTCGATTCCCGCCGCCAATGTGCGACCGTGATCGTGCATCGACGATTGGTCGTCTCACTCTGCGTCCGACAAAACGACGAAAAGTCGTGGGTCCCTACAAGTTCTGCCGCGCAGCTATTCATGAGCCTGAAATCCGTATCACCAGAAACGGTGACACGGAACGAGCGGTCGAGCGCCGTCGGGTGTGTCGACACGTAATATTGGTAACGCCTCGAAACTGCGTCGTAACGCGCGTGGAATGTCTCTCGCGTCTTTGACACGTCACTCACCGCAATGTCGTGCGGAAGCAACCCGTTCAGCGACCCTCTTAGCCGGAAGAGATCGTCGATATCATCGCTGTCGAAATGAACGACCTGTCCGCGGGCGTGGACCCCTGCATCTGTGCGACCGGATCCCACGACGGATATCTGCCGTCCGAGTGCTACTCCGAGAGCCGTTTCTATCTCTTCCTGGACGGAAGGGTCGTCGTTCTGCCGCTGCCAGCCGCAATATCGCGTGCCGTCGTATTCTACAACGAGCTTGAATCTGGGCATGGGACTTACATTTCGTTCGAGGGATGCAAGCTGCGCACCCGGCGATGAGGTGAGTGTACTTTAATGCGTGTGTATCTAACAGGTTTTATGGGTTCCGGGAAGACGGTTCTCGGCGAGCTGCTAGCGGAAGAGATGTCATTCGGGTTTGTCGACCTGGATGCCCTGATCGAGGAAGCGGAAGGGCGAAGCATCCCGATCATCTTTGCATCAGAGGGGGAGCGGACGTTTCGCAGAATTGAACGTAGGCAGCTACGCGTGACGGGTCAGCTTCGAAATCATGTTATCGCTGTGGGAGGCGGTGCGTTACTTTCGTGGCGAGCGATGAGATGGGCTCGACGCAACGGTGTTGTGGTATTTCTTGATGTGCCCACCGACCAGCTTGTGCGCCGTCTCCTGAAGTCAGACGGCAGTCGCCCGCTGATTGCAGAAGCACTTTCGGAGGAAGATCCGGAATCAGCCCTACGATCGAGAGTGACTCGGATGATGCGTTTCCGGCGGCGTGCTTACGAGCGCGCGGATCTCATATTTCGGCCCGAGCAGGAGTCGCTTCATCAAGACGTGCTTGCGCTCGAGCGCCTTGTTCGATCTCGAATAGATCCGTCTGAGGGTCCGGTCCGCCGAGGTTGAATGATTTTCGATGCAAAGGCGTGGGACCGAGTTCGTTCAGTGCGTCATAGTGATACCGGGTCGGATAGCCCACGTTTGTAAACCAACCATACTCCGGGTGGCGATCGTGGAGTGACCGCATGATGTAGTCGCGCTCCGTCTTGGCAATGATTGATGCCGCAGCGATGGCTTGGCTACGCTGGTCTCCCTTGACGACAGGTTCAAGCGGCCATCGCGCTCCGGGAATCACCTGGTTGCCGTCCACGAGCACGTATCCTGGCCGCACCTCAAGATTCTCGACAGCGCGGCGCATCGCCTCCATGGAAGCCCATAGAATGTTGAGTTCATCGATCTCGGTCGGACTGCAATGGCCTACGCCCACCGCGAGGACATGCCGGCGAATCCGCCTGGCCAGTTTCTCTCGCTCTTCGGGCGGCAGGAGTTTGCTGTCTTTGACTCCCCGAACCCTTTTTTCGCGTGGGAAGATGACGGCTGCGGCAACCACGGGGCCCGCGAGACAACCTCGACCCGCCTCATCCACGCCGGCTACGTGACGGTAGCCTTCGGCCCAGAGCCGGCGCTCGATTCTAATACTGGCCATCCGCTGCAGGTGGGATTGCTTCAGGCGGCTTCTTCGTACTGGTCGGGGAGGTCGTTTTCGTAAAGGACGACGTCGCCCTCTCGAAGATATTGCTTCAAGAAGTCCCGCGCTTCGAAAAGCGAACGGAACACCTGGACTTGATCCTTGGGGAAATTCTGAGCAGCAAGTCCTTGGGCGATCGCGGTGGTTCGTTCCGGGCCGATGAGGATCGCCAGATCTGCGTTTTGAGCGATGGCCTCGCCAAAGCGGCGGTTTTCCTCAAATTCGATGTCGCCCAGCTCGATCATGCCGGGCGTCACGATGACGCGACGGCCCGTAGTGAACTGCCCAAGAATCTCAACTGCGTTGTGTGCGCCAACCGGGTTTGAATTGAAGGCATCGTCGATAACTGTTATCGCTCCCTCCTTGCGCAGCTGCAGGCGGTGCTCGACCGGCTGGATCGCGGCGACCGCGTGCGTCATCTGTCTGAGTCTTAAGCCCATCGACGCTCCGACCGCCACTCCCATGAGTATGTTGGATATGTTGTGACGTCCGAGCAAGGCGCTTCGGAATCGCAACGATTCGCCGGAGCGCGATGTGATCGTAAATGAGGATCCGTCTGCGCCATATTGAACGTCACTGGCCTGAAAATCCGCATTGCGGCCCGCTGCCGACACGGTCAACACGGTGGCGTGCGTCCGCTTTGCCATCCGCATCACACGCTCGTCATCAGCGTTAAGCACGACTGTTCCGCCAGTCCGGATGGAGGCCGGCAGATCTCCCTTTTCGCGCTCGATGTTGTCTTGAGAGCCCATGGTCTCAAGATGTGCAACACCGACGTTCGTCACGATACCGATGGATGGGTCGACAAGATCGCAAAGCTCCCGGATGTCGCCTGGGTGACGTGCGCCCATTTCAGCAACCAGCACCTGATGTTCGGGCAGGAGCATCTCATTTACCACGCGACAGAGGCCCATCGGCGTGTTGTACGAACCGGGCGACGCGAGCACGTTGTAGCGGAACGACAGAATCTCCCGAACGATGAATTTAACAGAGGTCTTGCCGTAGGAGCCTGTGATGCCGATGACTGTCAGTTTATGATGGGCGGCAAGCTTTGCGCGTGCCTTTCTCTTGAAGCCCGACCTGAAGAAGACCTCGAGGGGTTCGAGCAAGATACCTGCCGCGATCACCGTGAGCGGAGCGATCAAGTCTGCCATCAGGAAACCTGACAGCAATCGCGCGAGCGACGGAAGAAGTCCCGTCCCCAACGAGGCGCCTGCAGCACCGCCCAGCAACTGGACAAGAATCAACACCAGCGCGAACCCGAACAGACGTTTCGCACGGTTAGTCCACGACAACGGTTTCTTCTCGTGGTCAGAGCGATACCTTTTCGACGAGGCAAACGTGATCGTCCACGCGAGCAGGAGCACGGCGGCCAGCGTCTTTTGTGCCGGGATGTCCGCAGTCAATGCCGCGGCGGCCAACAAGACACCCCCGGCAACATGCGATCTTCGGATCAAAAAATCGAACGGCCGCTCGAAAGTCCACCTGGCATATGCGGATACCTTGTACCCGTGGAGCTGAAACATGTGGAGCGAGAACCGAAGCCGGCGCCAGATACGCCAGCCGGCAAACGCAACGGCGACAATCAGGAGGATATAGATTCCGATCATCGGCTCATTCGCCCTGCCGTTCTTCCTCGAGGAAGAAACGCGTTGCGCGCAGGAAGGTCATGGGGTCGTCGAGGTAGGCATAGTGGCCCGCGCCGGGGAGCACCACCAGTCCGGCGTCCGGAATCAGGCTCTCCAGCGTTTCGACCTGATCACGGCCGATCTCCTGGTCCTCGTCGCCCCAAAAGATGAGTGTGGGTACCTCGATCTGCCCCACCTTGTCGTCCAGATGCGTCGATACTGTCTTGACAAATGTGTCCCTCATCACACCCGTCAGACGCCGGTAATCAGATGACCCCAGTAGATTCCACAACAACGTATGGCGAAGCCAGTCGAGGCCGGCCTCCCGAAACCGACCGGGTAATATTTCGAAAGGAGCCTTGAGTGCGCGAGCCAGGTGCTTGCGAATGTAGTACTTGGCCGTTCGCTCAGGGGTAATCCCGGATGGGCCTATAAGGACGAGTCGCTTCACCGCGCTCTTCATGGAATCGTGAGAGGCCATGTACATCGCGATGCGTCCACCGTTGGAATGACCGATGATGCATACTCCGGTTCGGAACTGGCTGCGGATGAGGTCATGAATGAGGTCTGCGTGCTCCGGGATCCCCATTGCGACCGGTGGAGTGGGTGATCGGCCGTGCCCGGGAAGGTCAACATTGGCAATTCTAAAGGCGTCTGCGAGCGCCCGGCCTATGGGTCTCATCAGTTCCGCTGAGCTCCCCCAGCCATGAAGCAGGACCACGCCGGGGCTGTCCTTGTCGCCCGACCACTCGACATGAAGACTTGAGACATCGAAACCCTGGGCCGCTTGGCGAGGTTCAAAAGACGATGTCGCTGCACCAGCAGTTGTAGCGGTCCGCGAATCCATATATATTTAGAGGGTTCGAACAACGGTATCCCGTTCCCCAGCGAGTCCATGCCAGGTGGTTGGCAATCTCAGGACGTGTTTCAGGTTCGCAGGGGTGTCTAGCTTCTGAAGATAACGCGCGCCGGTATTTTCGTGCCATTCGGCGCATTCTCGCCTTTCGCACACCTGTTTTGTGTGATTTGCTGATTTGCCACCGCAATCAGGCGAGGTCGGCACATCTCTCCACCAACTGATCGTATGGGAAACAAGGATAACGGTAGTAACCGGAACAACCGGAGCAACCGAGGTAAACGCAATAGTCGCGGCAATCGTGGAAACCGGAGCAACCGAGGAAAACCGGATAATCGCAACAACCCGGTCGACGACGGGAAGCCGAAGCCGCCGTTTAATGGAATCGTCGAGTTGATCGGCGAGAAAAAGTTCGGATTCATTCGGGATCTCCGTCCTGAAGTGCCAAAGGGTGACCAGGATCCTTTCGTTCCGCCGCCGCTGATTCGGAAATACAAGCTCCGTGACGGCTTGATCATGGAAGGCACGCTTCGCCCGGGCAAGAAAGGAGACATGCAGGTTCACCGGGTTGATAAGGTGATGGGCATGGATCCCGCCGAATGGGCCAAACTGCCGAGCTTCGACTCCGGCCAGATCATTTATCCGGACGAGAAGCTGGACCTGGTGACCGGTCCAAAAGACATTTCGATGCGGGTGGTCGATCTCGCGGCTCCGATCGGGAAAGGTCAACGGGCTTTGATCGTTGCTCCTCCCAGGACCGGAAAGACGATTCTGCTGAAGAACATAGCGGCGTCGGTGACGGCCAATCACCCCGAGATCGAATTGGTAGCTCTGCTCGTCGATGAACGACCGGAAGAGGTAACGGACTTCCGCCGATCGACATCTGCGATGGTCTT
>JBFIPX010000018.1:0-32018 GCA_041609895.1 Rhodothermales bacterium | reverse complement strand
GCCAGAGACCCATCGATTCGCCGCCTGTCTTCGTCGACCTGTCCGGTCAACCTACCGGGAGGCCGATCTCCGAAAAGAAGATCCATTTCAATGAGCGGATGCACGTAACTCCCGGATACGGCAAAGGAAGCAGAAGAACCGGGAGAGTTCAAAGTCCCATCACCTCCGAGCGATATGCCGGCAAACGGGTCGCTTGCCGTCTCGACGATAGAAATCTCAATCGTGACGGTGTCACCCGTGCCGTCGACGACACCGACATAAACGCCCGCGACGGAAAGCTCCGTAGAATCTTCGGGATCGTTTGAGTCGCAACCGCCTAGTAGGCCCAGCGTGGCAACGCCCACGAGTAGACTGGCACAGATCCGGGTCCTCGCCATATGTCGATTGTACAGCCTCACGGAGAATCAACAGACGCCAATGGCCTTTCTCTGACAGTTATGTTCTGAACTACAAAGTCTCCCACCGCCTGCCCCTGATCGACGCCATCTTCGACAGCCGGCCGGTAATGAATGCCACCATATAGACGACTGATTGCCGCTTCGGCAGAGGCCTGTTTAAAAGATGTGAACTCGCGGACAGGCAGCCCGTACTCAACCTCGGTTGTGTCGGAGAAAGCAAAGTCGTCGCCAAACACTTCAGTCAGAGCTATAGCTCCGGCTGTGGAGATGACACTGTGCCCGCTAGTGTATTCCGGAAACGGTGGAGTCTGGAGCAGCGGAATCCAATCCTCGTCGATGTGTCGGTTGATGACAGTCTCCGGCCGCACGAGGCTACTCCGGTATTTCTCGTCCCAGCTGCTAATAAATGCATCCGAGATGGCAATTGATGTAAGCGCGTACGCCTCTGCAGCGCGCATCATGCCGGCGTCCGCGACACGACTGGCAATGGCTGTAATTCCGATCCAATGCCCGCCCGGTGTGATCTTCTTGGTGGCAAACATCACGTGCCCGCGCGTATTCATGACATACGGATTGCAGTCCCAAAAGGCTGCGATCTCAGCTTGCTCGGGCGTCAGATTATTGCCGACCTCGTAAACCTCGACTGCTTCCTCAAAGAACTGACTACCCTCTTCCATAGAGAAGGGAGTGGGAGGCGGAGGGACGAACTGATCGGCGGAGGCGAGCACAAACGGACGAATCTTATTCCAGTGTGGCTCAATACCGTCGATGTAGGCGGGCGGCGTCGGAATCCAGCGGCCTGGCGCGTCTTCAACCGTGTACTTGGGGAATGTCCGGGTCTCACGATAGTTGTCGCTTTCAGCCCAGGCGAGAATATGCGCGGCAACATCGTCGCCAAACGCCTTCGATCTTTTCAGAACGTCAGCCGGTATTCCCATCCGCGAGATGCGGTCGTGCATGGCTTCATGGAAGTCGCCAATGCGGTCTTCCGAGAACACAAGCGCTTGCGCCACATTCAGAAGAGCATGGACGGCCGCGACTTCGAACACGTACTGCTTGTCATCGTCCGGGATTGGCGACGTGTCGAGCGCGTGCAGCTGGCCCGCAAGTGACCGATATGCATCGTTGCCGGCAGCCACAGCCTCGTACGCAGCAATCGCCGAGTAGGCATATCCGCGTGCCGCTTGCGGAGGACTGAAGATGTCATGAACCATGACATCGGTGAACTTCTTCATGGCGGCATGAAGCAATTCAGGATCCGAGGCATTAGTGCGATAATCATGGCTTACCGCGCTGCAGCCTTGGTGCAAGCCACCGGCCGCCAGCACAATCGCAGCAACTGTAAGGTGGATCGATTTAGAGAAATTCATTCGTCAAAAAAGGGCCCCTTTCTCCAATCAAGCATGTGGGGGCTCTACGCATCATTTCCGAATCTGTTCATTGTTCAGCCGGTCGGGTGGACGATGATCGTGGCTCCACGAAGGCCAGCGACAGACCGTTTCTCCCGAATACCAGGAGCGAGGCATCGCCCGTCTCCAGGCGTCGAATCTCTCGGACCTCGCCTTCGACCAGCAGCCCGCTTTCAGCAGGGCCGATAGCTTTCAGTTCTCCGTTGGCATCACCAGCCAGGAAGAGCCCGTAGCTTGCATCGTATCGTCCGCGATCAGGCCGGACGCCGGAAAAATTGCCGGCCGCGACCGCATCCAGGACACCGTCGCCGTTGAAGTCTCCTACCTGAAAGGCGTAGATAGGAGCAAACTGTGCTTCGACGGGCAGTTCCGTTATTCTGAATCGACCGTCAATATTATGTGCAATGGCAGAGGCAAACGTGTAGGCTTCGAGCACGTCGGCATCTCCGACCTCAGAACGACTGAAGATATCCTCAAGGCGCCGGGCGCCGAACTCTGTGTATGTAGTGTACTTCTTACGAAGCGGTTCGATCTGCCGGACAATGTCAGTCGTGGATGCGAAAGGATAACTTACGCCTCCGACGTATCGTGTCAGGAACTGGTCCAGGCTCCCGTTGCCGTCGAAGTCCTTGATGTACAGACGGACTGGTTCCTCGGCGTTCGCCTTTAGCTGAGAATTCAGACCGAGGTTTCCAAGCAGGAGATCCTCGAAACCGTCGCCATTAAGGTCCGCCACCTCGACGGTGTTCCACCAACCGTTAGTTCCGGCAAGGCCGATTCGGTCCGTCTCGTCGACGAACCTACCATCGCGCTGCAGGAACGCGCTTACGGGTTGCCATTCCGCTGTAAGGATCAGATCGGGTGCCCCGTCTCCATCAACATCGCTCCATGCTGCATCTGTGATCATACCGTGGGTGGCGATGTCGGGTGCCAGATCGAGAGTGACGTCACTATATCGGCCGGTCCCGTCGTTCTCGAGCAGATAACTGGTCGGTGCAATGCCATACTCGCGAGAGACGACGCGACTACCCACAAAGAGGTCGATGTCTCCGTCTCCGTCAAAGTCGCTCGGTGCCACGCAGCATCCATTGTGGAAGAATTCGGGCAACGCTTCATGCCATCGCTCGAAGTTGCCGGTGCCGTCATTCAGGTACAGACGGTCTTGCAGCGCCTCGTTTTGGCCCCAGAACTCGTTACCGCCTGACACGACATACAAATCGAGGTCGCCGTCACCGTCCGCATCGAAGAACTCAGCGTCCACATCCTCCTGGAGAGAATCGGACCTCATGGCATCGCGGCTGCTTAAGGTGTATGCGCCGCGGGTGCTCACAAGCAACTGAGCGTGCTGCCGCTTCGCGCCACCCACAAAGATGTCGTCAACTCCGTCGCCGTTTACATCCGCTGTCGCGAGTGCCGGTCCATCGATGGATACTTTGTGCGGCATCAGGATTTCGCGATTGAAATCCACGAAGCCATTCTCATCGTGCACGAACTCGACTCCCGGCGGCGACTGTGCCGATCGAAACTGCGGGTCGATGGGGTCTGGACTTGGGTATCGAAACACGCCCTTTGCGTCAGCCTGGCGCACCTCAAGAATCTGATTAGCGGCTACGCCGACTCTCACCTCGTAGCTGCCATCAGGCCAGACCATAACGAGCGAATCAACCTCGCTGGCGTTTCCGAGCCCGAAGTGGAGACGCAGCTCGGACGAGGACTGCCAGCCGCGTGTCGTGGCGAGTTCGCGGTACTGCTTGGCGCTTTCCGTGATTGCGAAAACCCGTAGACCGATGCCGCTTGTATTGGGCTCCTCGCCCAGCGGGTCTATCATCAGGAAGTTGCCCCCTTCCCGGTCAGATGCGGTGTTTCGATAAATCCACGCCGAGTCATTGACATTGTTCACGACCAGATCGAGATCGCCGTCGTTGTCGAGGTCAGCCACAGCCGCTCCATTCGAGAAGCCCTTCTCCGCCAGGCCCCACTGAAAGGCTCTATCCTCGAACGTGAGGTCTCCAGAGTTTCGGAAGGCATAGTTGGCCAGGCGCACCTGCGGCATCTTCGCAATGAGTGCGGCATCCGTCTCTTGTTCGGAGAGTCCCTGGGCCGCAGCGATGGCCTCGTTTGAGGAGTAGTTGATGTAGTCGAGATCATTCGGCCTCCGATAGATGCCGTTCGTTACGTACAAGTCCTGAAGACCGTCGTTGTCTAGATCTCCGAAGAGTGCCGCCCAGCTCCAGTCTGTGGCGTACACGCCTGCCAGATAGCCGACATCACTGAACCTGCCCAAACCGCGGTTGAGCTGCAGCGTGTTCCGCGCAAATTGATGGTGGTAGCCCGCTTGCGCTTTCAATTCGTACAGCTCCAGGCTTTCCGCACCGCCGGAAATCTTTAGTATCTCTTCGTCGGCCGGCAGCATGTCCAGCACAGCGATGTCGGGCCGGCCGTCGTTGTTAAAGTCCGCGGCGTCTGTACCCATCGAGAACCGACTGGTGTGGCCGGTCGCCGACACAATGCTCTCGCGAAAAGTGCCGTCGCAATTGTTTTTGTAAAGGTAGTCGTTCTCGTGAAAGTCGTTGGCGACGTAGATGTCCATGCACCCATCGACGTTGAAGTCGAAGATCGACACACTGAGTCCGTAGCCCAGGGCGCTTCCAAGTATTCCTGCTTCGGCAGTAACGTCCACGAAACGGTTGTTATCATTTCGCAGAAGCATATCGCCGGCATGTGGATGCCTTTCGAGGCGTAGTTCGGTAGTTCCGATTGATCGCGCCGAGTGCGTAGAGTGATTCAGCAGATAGGCGTCCAGGTCTCCGTCGTTGTCGTAATCAAAGAACGAGGCCTCCGTCGCGAAGCCAACATGAGCGAGGCCAAACTCGGCAGCGCGCTCGGAGAAAGTGCCGTCTCTGTTGTTGATGTACAGCTCATTGGCACCGCGTCGATTAAGCAGTGCGCTCACGACAGACACATAGATGTCCAGGGCGCCATCGCCGTTGACGTCCGCCATCGTGACGCCGGTTGACCAGTCTGCAGTACCGCCGACTCCAGCCGATTCCGTCACATCCTCGAACACAAAATTGCCCTGATTGAGGTACAATCGATTCTGATCCAGATTCGACGTAAAGAAGAGATCCGTAAGGCCGTCACCGTTGACGTCGCCTGCTCCCACACCGCCGCCGTTGTAGTAGTACAGATAGTCGATGATGTTGAATTCGGCGCTTTCGGGGAGCGCGTTTACGAAATCGATGCCGGTTTCGTCTGCAGAAAGCCGTACGAAAAGCGGATCAGAGGGCGCACTTGGACCTCCGCATGCGGCCAGAAGAAGCGCGAGGATCATGCCTGACAGGATGTAAGCCCGCGACGGGAAGTACTTCAGCCCAACGTGTTGCGTCCTGGTCATCATAATATTTCGGGATCGCCGAATTGAGCGAGGGCGGCTTGCCTTCCGAACAACTGCACGGTATCGTCGTTGCGGACGACGATGATCGTCTCACCATGCGCTGCGCTGTTGAGCTTCATGACTTGCCGTGCTTGACCTCTAAAGGCAAAACCGCTCTTTATCGATGGTACGATTTCGAATTTGATTGTGCCCCGACTGCCGGACAATACGACACCATTTCCGGCATCCATACGGCCAAGCGATGGCTGAACCTCGAATAGGTTGCCCGCCAGTAGGAGATCGGGAGCGCCGTCTTCTGTAATGTCTTCAACAGCAATTCCGAACACGGGCGCGAACTGCGCCTCCCGGGGAAGCTGTGTCGGCTGATACGTTCCGTCACCCAGGTTTTCAAACACCGACGTCTCAAGCAGATACACGTCGCGCTTGACCGCTTTCGCAAGTTCGTCCGCGGTGAAGATGTCGTCGGCGGTCTGTTCCGCAAAGTCCTCGTAGCGGACGTACTTCTTCTTGAGGTAGTTAAGTTGCCCGATGAGTTCGCCGCGGAGCGCGATCGGATAGGCGTCTTCGCCCTCATAGTAGAACAGCACCTGTTCGACGGAGCCGTTCTGGTCAAAGTCACTCACGTAGAGCGTCATGGGACGATCCAAAGATGCCCGCAGTTTGGTGTTCAAGCCGAGATTGCCTGCGATCAGATCTTCGTCACCGTCTCCGTCCAAATCTGCTGCTACGACGGTCCGCCACAGGCCGTTGGTACCGGAGAGCGCGGCTGCTTCGGTGACGTTTGAGAGTCGGCCATCCCCGTCGTTCAAAAACAACGATACAGGCATCCATTCACCCACAACGGCAAGGTCCGCGTCCCCGTCCCCGTCCGCATCTGTCCAGGCTGCGTCGGTTACGAGCCCGACGCGAGTGATCTCCGGCGCCGCAAAGTTCGTCACGTTGACGAATCGTCCGCCACCCTCATTGCGTAGTAGGCGGCTCTGCGGGTCCAGGCCGTACTGTGAAGGCACGAGCCTCCCACCCACAAAAAGGTCCTGATCTCCATCGAGGTCGTAGTCTGCTGCTGCGACGACGGAGTTGCTTTCAGCGCCGGCCGACAGCCCATTCGAGCGGGTCATCGTGCCGGTACCGTCGTTCAGGTACAACCGGTCGGCAAGGTCACCGTCCCCCTGAGCGAAGTCAGAACCCCCGCTTACCACGTAAAGGTCGAGATCGCCGTCTCCATCGGCATCGAAGAGCGCTGCACCGACATCCTCGGAACGCGCGTCCATCTCGAAAGCGGCTACAGAAGTTGCCGAGAAGTCGCCCGTACGCGTCTGCAACCAGAGACTTCCCGGCTGCCCGCGGGCGCCGCCAAGATATAGATCGTCGAGGCCATCCCCGTTCACATCGCCGACCGCGGAACCAGGGCCTTCCGTGGAGTACATCCAAAGGAGAAGGCCTTCTCGATCGAAGTCAACGAACTCGTTTTCCTCATGACGATATGGAAGTTTTACGGCAGCGCTGACATTCTGAAGAATTCGAGCCTCTCCAGTTCTCGATCCACGATGGAGAGGTAAGGATGCCTCAGTGGCAAGCAGTTCTATGCGCTGGTTGCTCGATACGTTCGTGAGTACCTGTATACTGCCGTCGGGCCACGTCACAACAACGCTGTCGACTGCTGCGTCCCCAAGACCGACCGTCAGAATGGGGTCCACGCTTGACTGAAAACCCCGCTGGGGAACCTGCTCGATGTGTTGGATCTCATCTCCCTGGTACACGCGGACCGAAGCTCCTACGCCGACCGTGTTCGGTGCCTGGCCGATAAGGGCGAACTGCAGAAAACTTGCGGGCTTGATACGGTCGGTCTGATTTCGGTAGACGAAGACCGGCATGTTGACATTATTCACTACGAGATCGAGGTCGCCGTCATTGTCGAGGTCGCCGTAGGCCGCTCCATTGGAGAAGCTGGGAGTGGCGAGACCCCACTCGTTCGCGACGTTTGCAAAACGAAGCTCACCAAGGTTACGGAAGGCGTAATTGGGCAGCGGCTCCGACGGAATCTCGTCGATGAGTTTCATGTAACTCCGTTCCTTGGACGCGACCCATTCCCTGATCGTTGCCTCGCTGCCGAGAAAGTCGATGAAGTCCTGATTTGTGAGGTCCTTGTAGATTCCGTTCGAAACAAAGATGTCTTTTCTACCATCGAGGTCGAAGTCCGCGAACAACGCTCCCCAACTCCAGTCACTCCGCGATACGCCGGCAATCTGTCCGATCTCAGTAAAGGACCCGTCTCGGTTATTGAGCTGTAGCGTGTTTCGCAAGAACTGGTGGTAATAGTCATTGCGCAGTTGGGCCTGGTACACGTCCCACGACCGGTAAATAGTGGTCGTCTTCAGGCGGTGGTCCCCTTCAGGCAGCATGTCTGTGACGAAGATTTCGGGATAGCCATCGTTGTTGATGTCGGCCATGTCCGCTCCCATCGAAGAGAGGCTTATTTGGCGCATCCAATCCTCGAGTGATTCGCGAAAGCTGCCGTCACCCTGGTTGATGTACAGATAGTCCCGCTCGAAGAAGTCATTGGAGACAAAGATGTCGAGTCGGCCATCCAGGTTGACGTCGCCCACGGTCACACCCAAGCCAAAACCGATTTCTGAGCCGTATATGCCTGCCTTCTCGCTGACATCAACAAATTTTCCGGAGTCATTACGATAAAGTTTGTCGCCACCCTTTTCGTCTCGAATGTGACGGATGTTGCGAAGTCCGAAGCTTGCAGCGGGGCGAAAGGAGTTGTTCAGGATGTAGACATCGAGGTCGAGGTCGCCATCGTAATCGAAAAAGGCTGCGTGGGTTGAATAACCTTCATCCGCCAGCCCGTAATCTTGAGCGGCCTCCTTGAACCGTGGAATACCTGATTCATCATTCCCTTGATTCAGGTACAACTCATTCGCGCGATCGCTACCGTCGACGTCGCCCGCATTACACACATAGAGATCAAGAAGGCCGTCCGCGTTGATATCGACGAAGCTGATGCCGGTCGACCAGGCGCGTTGGCCTGCGACTCCGGCAGCATCCGTGACGTCTCGAAATCGAAAGTCACCCTCGTTGAGGTATAGCTTGTTGGGCACCTGGTTGCCATTCAGATACAGGTCTGCCAACCCATCACCGTTAACATCGCCTATCCCGACTCCGCCCCCATTGTAGTAGTTGCGGTAGGTGAATACGTTGAAGGCATCGGTATCCACAAGCGAATTCTCGAACTCCACCCCGGACTTTGCCGATGCTATGGACTCGAAAAGAGCAGGGGTAGATTGCCGGCCACCTTCGCAGCCGGTCGAGACCATGACGACAGTCAGCGTTACAAGGGCTGCGATGGCGTTTTGGGCGATAGACGAAAGCGGCATATGAACCGGTAGTTTGCGCGGAGCTCTCGACGTCGGCATGTGTTCGCGCAATCTCTAGGGAAATCGCACGAAGGCGCCAAGACGGAAATGACGTCCGCTGTAGGGATATACGAAGACGGCGTCAGACCCGGCTGGGTCCGGGAACCCCGTTGTGCTGAACTCCGCGTCAAACACGTTGAAAACGTCAGCCATCAGCGTGGCCTGGCCAAGGTCGTAGCTAAGGCGCGCGTCCACCGAGGAGTAACTTGGGAGGCGAATGGTGTTCGCATCATCAAGAAAAATCCTTCTCGCCGACTTGAGTGTTGCAGATACTCCGATTGGACCGAGAGGTAGGTCGATACCCGCAGACACGACGTCTCTCGGGATCGCCTTTACGAAATTACCTTGGAACGGTTCAAATCTGAGCGTCGTGGCTTGGTAAGCGTAGCTCCCGCGGACTGTTGCCGAACCCAGGTAGAGAGCGGCCTCGGTCTCTATGCCGCGATGTCGGCTCTTTCCCAGGTTGCGATAGGTTAGGAGCTGAAGGTCAAAATCTATTTCGTCCCGCATGTCGATCTGATACAACGCCACACTCATTTCCCCTGATACGTCGCCGTATTGGAAACGGTGGTATGCGCCGGCCTCCACGCTCGTGCCGTATTGTGGGTCAAGTTGGGAGGAAGAAAGTCGGACAGCAAAGGGAGGGAACGGCACAGGAATCGTCCGTTGGTCATAAAGCTGATCAAAGGTCGGGGCCTTGAACGATTGCGAGAAATTCGCATAGAGATTCGTGACGGTCGAGGTCGTGCTGACAAGCCGGTAGTTCACTCCGATTTTCGGGCTAACGGCGGTGTGCGTCACCGACGTTGATTCCGTATTGCGAGGATCAAACCTGTCGCGCAGTATATCCAATCGCGCGCCTGCTGCCAGCCGAACCCGATTGCCGACGGCCACGTCGTAGTGGGCGTAGGTGGCAAGCCGCTGCCTGGTTCCGTCTCCACGGGAGACTTCATTGCGAACAGGGTTTAGAGGTGCTGCCTCGTAGTCCGGCTCCGTGCCGGCAAAGACGCTGAAGTATTGCGAGTCGAGCCATTCGGAAGACAGCTCGACCCCTCCCACCAGGCGGCTTGTGCCCGAAGAAGAGCTCAAGGTTAATTGCCCGGTGGCCTGAACCCCGAAATCGGTTATTTCGCGGTACTGCGTGTCGGCGAAGCCGGCGCTCAGCGGTAGGCTCTCGGTTACGTCATTCTTTCGGAGCTGAGAAGAGATAGAGAGGTCTAGTCGTTTCTGATCGTCGAACCGGAATTCACCGACGCCACCCAGTCTATGTATTGACTCCTCAGCCCGGTCGTATCGGAAGAAGGGCAGGGAAGCAATTCGTTGAACCTGCCCGAGCAACACGGGGCCCGGCGCGTCGCCATGGTTCCAGTGGTGTTCCGTGTTCAGGCTGATTTTGGATTGCGGGCTTTTGCCGACATGAAACCTGGCCCCAATGGTACCGAAGTCACGCTTTGAGTGATCTCGAAACCCGTCCACGGTTGTAAACCCGCCGAACACCGAGTACCGTCGCCCGGAAAGTTGTCCGGTATGACGGAACGAGGTCTCGAACGGTACGCGTGATCCCGACCGAATGGCCAGTAGATCCTGGTCGTCGGAGTCGGGCGGCGTGATAAGATTGATGACCGCGCCGACTGCGGCGTCGCCATAAAGGGCCGAACTGCCCCCCCGCAGGATCTCGACTGACTCAATTGAGGTAACCGGAATTGCAAACCAGTTGACGAGTCCGGACTCTGCGTCCGACAGAGGCTGGCCGTTTAGCTGGAGTTGGACGTATTCGGCCTCACCACCTCCGTAGAACCCGCGGACAGTGGGCTGCGGTTCGAATCCTAGCCCGTCCAGACTGAAAAAGAACATGCCGGGCGTACGGCTCAGATGATCGGTGACGGTGAGTCCCGGCAGACGACGCAAGGAGGCTCGCGATATTACCGAGGTTGCGGAAGTCGTGTTTGCGAGAACGGTTGCAGACCGTTCAGCGGTCTTGACGATCACGCCGAGTTCGTATACGCGGGAGGTGTCGATTGCCGACTCCTGCGCCGCGGACGAGGTAGACAGGCACAGGAGTGCCAGTGCTCCGACCGAAATGTGTCGAAAACAGCCTCGATGCATGCTCATGCGTGGGTAGCTGGGGACATATAATTCTTCACCGGCATATGTTCGCTGAAACGTACGCGCGGTTCCGTATTCATGGCATTTATTTGTGCTCAGGGCCCTTGCGGAAGTTGGGTACGCCCGGGCAATTCGTATGACACCAGCAGGCCCTCAGAAGGGAGCGTACAACGTGGAGGCGAGGCCCTTTGGATCTGTTTACCTTAGTTGGCTCGCTCAAGGGTGTAAAGAAGAAGGCACCGTCGCGAAGCAACGATGCCTTCCGTCGAACAGCCTGCTCAGACAGATCCGTTGTCCTTTAGTAGCCCGGATTCTGCTGGAGATTCGGGTTCACGCTCAGTTCGTTTGTAGGTATCGGGAAGAGAACCCGATATCCTTCGCTCTGCATGCCCGACTGCGAACCGTCTTTCTTGAAGACCCAGGGTGCTGTGAAGGTCGGCACGTACGGGTCTGAAGACCCCGTGTAGGGCCCGCCCGACGGCGAACCACCGTGAGCGAACTCGTACCGGATAAGGTCCTGTCGGCGCGTGGCCTCATACACGAACTCGTATCCGCGTTCCTGGATGATCAGCTTGCGCACAAGGTCCTGCGAGCCTCCTGCGGCAGGGCCAAGTCCGGCGCGGTCTCTGACCATGTTCATCAGCGACACCGCCTCGCCGGTGTTGCCCAGTTCGTTTTCGGCCTCCGCCTTGATCAAGTACATCTCAGCTAGTCTGAACAGCGGGAAGTCATTGCCCATGTTCTCGCCGGAACTGGCCGCATCTATCTCCCACTTGACCAGCCTTACCCCCGGGCTCTCAATCGCGGCCTTTGTTTCACCCGAAAGCTGGATTGCGGGGATATCGAGTGTGAACACGAGTGGAGTTGGCGTTTCGTCTCGAGTCAAGACCGTGCCGGAAGAGACATCACTGAAGCACTGCTGTCCGGCGCACCCGACGGCGGGCTGATTATACTGCTGGCCCACGAGGAACTGCCGAATGCGTATGTCATCGCTGAGGTCGTCCCGTGTACCGAATTCACCGTCGGGCCCCGCGTCCACTTCATAGCCCTTGTAGAAATCCGCGATCGTCGTGAAACCATTCCACGGAGACGCCGGAATCGGCATGTTGTAGTGGAGGAAACGCATTTGAAAGTTCAGTCCGAGTCCGGGCTGAGCTGCATGAGTAATCGGCAGTATGATCTCCGGCGAGCTCTGATTCCCGGCGGAGAAAACTTCGAAGAAGTCAAACTCAAGGGCGTACGCTCCCGAGTCGATGACCCAGTCCGCTGCAGCGGATGCCCCTGCATACATTTCCGTACCTGGCGTGATACCGCTCGCCGATGCCGTGCCCGTATAGATCTCGGCATTTAGCAGCATGCGCGCTAGAAGCGCGTATCCGGCTCCCTGCGTCATTCTACCGTGCGGGACGCTGCCGATTTCCGGCAGACTGGCCAGAATTCCTGACGGGCTGTTCACGCACGAGTTGACATCGAAGCTGCTGGAAGTGCAGCCGGTCAGCTCCTCGAGAACGAAGTCGAATACCTCACGTCGCGTGGCTTGCTGCGGAGGTTCTCCCGGCGGAATCGGCTGCGTGGCGTACCTGTCGCCTAGCGGACCACCCTCTTCTACAACGATGGGAACGTTTCCGAACAGATCCATCAGCGTGAAATAGTAGATCGCTCTCAGCAGTCGCAGCTCGGCGTTGAACTGATTGGCCACGTCCGGGTCGAAGTCCGAACTACCCAGGGCTGTCAATACCCCGTTCGCTCGGGCTATACCCACCTGTGCATTGGTCCAGCCGGAACCAACCTTTGGATTCGTGGGAGACCAGGTGTGCTGCGTCAGGTCTCTCCAGATGCCACCGTCGCCCCAGTCTGGACCGCGGGTCGGCACCATGATCTCGTCGCTCGTATGCGTAGACAGGTTGAGATAGCCATCGTTATCGGCAAACGTAGGCCGCAGCTGGGCATACACAGCCGTGGCCGCCGACAGGAACTCCTGCTCCGTGTTGAAGAACTGATCGGGAGTCAGCTGGCTAAATGGTTTCTGGTCAAGGGCCGAGTCGCAAGCTACGTTCGCTATTGACAGGGAGCCCACGAGTATTACAGCCAGCAGTGAGAGGCCAGCCTTCGTTCTCAATAATGAATGCCGCATGGTTAGGTTGGTCTAGTGCAAATTGGGTTGAGTGCGTCTTGCTCAGACTTCTCAAATGCCAAGTTCGATGCTAAAGGTGAAAGTCCGTGACTTCGGATACGGGAAGTAGTCGATACCCGAGTCAGGACGCGCAAGCGAGCGGAAGCCCGTGTCGTCTGCATCAATATTCGTGTTGACCTCGGGGTCATAGCCTTCGTACGGCGTAAGCACGAATAGATTCTGCGCAGTCAAACTGATTCTCGCACGCCTCAGCTTTGCTCGGGCAGCGACGTCATTTGGAATCGTGTAGCCCAAAGTGACGTTGTCCAGTCTGAAGAACGATGCATCTTGAATCCACCGCGTAGAGAAGACAGGTACGTGCGCTGTGTTTGTACCGTCAGTCAACGCATCGGCCAGGAAGTTATTCGACCCCAGCTTACCGAGCGTCTGGAACTCAAGTGCCGTGTTGTTGAGGATTTCCTTCCCCTGCTCGCCGCGGAAAAAAGCGCTGAGATCGAATGCCTTGTAGCGCAAGTTCAGGTTGAAGCTATACGACAGGTCCGGTATCGGATTTCCGAAGAATCCGCTCTCGGCTTCCGAAAGTACAGTCGTTGTGCCACCATCTGGCGTTCGGTACAGCTCGTTCCCGTCTCCGTCAATTCCTGCGAAAATTGGGGCGAAGAATGCCCCGACCGGATGACCCTCCTCCAATCGTTGAGCATTGACTTCCGACTGGCCTTGTCCGCTTACAGCCGTATGGCTAATGAAGCCTCGATCGCCCAAGTCGATCACTTCGTTGTAATTTGAACTGGCCGTCACGTTCACGTCCAGACCCCAATCTTCTCGGTCGAACAGGAAGGCGTTGACAGCGAACTCGATGCCGCGGTTCTCGACCTCGCCTATGTTCTGCAGCACGAACTCTGAAGGTGCAGGAGGCGGCACCCGGACATCGAGGAGCAGGTCCGTGGTGTTTCTCTTGTAAACGTCCAAAGAGCCGTCGATCCTTCCACGAAGGAAGCTGTAATCGACACCGACGTTGTATTCAACCGTCTGCTCCCATTTCAAGTCGGGATTCGCAGCTCGTTCGGGAGCGGCGCCAATAATGACACTCTCTTCCTCGCCGAATACGTACCTGAAATCCTCAGAAGGGGCCAGCGTCGCAAGGGCTTGGTACGGCGGAACAGCCTGATTACCAGTTAGACCAACCGATGCTCTCAACTTCAGATCCTCGATGAAGTCGACATCGGCGAGGAACGGTTCGTTGCTAAGCCTCCAACCAACCGATCCGGACGGGAAGAGAGCAAATTGATCGTTCTCGCCGAAAACCGACGAACCGTCGCGTCGAAGCGTGGCCGTTACGAGATACTTGTCTTGGTAGTTGTAAGTGGCGCGAGAGAAGAAGGAGGCTTGATTGACGGCCGCCTTGTTCGAGAATGGAATCTGAACGTTGCTCCCACCGGCCAGGTTATTGAACAGCGTTGCATCGCTGATGAAGTCTCTCGACTCCGTCCCGAAGTCCTGGAATACCTCGCGCTTGAACTCGAACCCGCCAAGGACGGAGTAGGTTTGCCTATCTCCGAGCTCACCGTTGTACTGGACTGTAGCCTGCGTAACGATGTTGCTCAACGACCGCTCGGCCTGTCTCGCAATGCCGCCGACCTCGCCGCCAATGCTGGACACCAGGGGAATGTAGGTCCGCCGAATGCCGTCCTGCATGTCTACTCCGAACGTACCCTTGGCAATGAGATTGTCGAGCAGGTCGTACTGAATCGAAAAATTACCGAGAATGCGCTCCTGGTCCGTGATGTCGGTGATCTGCTCCAGAAGTCCGACCGGATTCCGGATATCTCTGGCAAACTCGTTAAAGCTCCCATCCGCGGATCGAACTGGTTCAGTAGGCAGGAAAGCTACCATCGACTTGATCGCGCCCGCTTCGAAACCGCTGCCTTGATTGAAGAAGCCGTGGTTTCGTTTCAGGTAGGAGCCGGTCAGGTTCACATCGACCGTCATTTTGTCATCCAGGACCGTAGTGCTTCCATTGACCCGGGCGGTTACGCGCTCGATCCCCGTGTTGAGAAGCAACCCCTCCTGGTCCAGGTAGCCTACCGAGGCGCGGAATAGTGTATTAGCAGTTCCTCCTGAGATCGAGACGTTGTGATTGTGCGACAACGTGGACTGGGTCGTGGCATCTTGCCAATCGGTCGAAACGGTCGAGGTTGGGTTTGATCCGAGGACATCCCGCAGTGCCTGTCGATACTCGTCGCCTGAGAGAATATCCAGTTTGTTTGCGAAGGACCCAGCTGAAACCCGGCCGTTGTAATCTACCTGAACGGCACCGGCCTCACCTCTCTTCGTTTCAATGAGCACTACCCCGTTGGCCCCCTCCGATCCGTAGATGGCAGTCGCAGCTGCATCCTTCAGTATCTGGATCGACTTGATGTCCTGGGGATTGATCATGGCCAGCGGATCTGTCGTATTGGAAGCCTCGACGCCTCCCTGATCAACTCCGCCCGGAGTCATGTTCGTATTGTTGATGGGTATTCCGTCAATCACATACAGCGGCTCGTTACCGGCACTGATCGACGAGGTGCCGCGGATCCGGATGCTGGTTCCCGCTCCCGGCTCACCGCTGTTTGGGGCCACGTTTACGCCAGAGATCCGCCCCGACAACATTTCTTGTGGGCTTGCAACCTGGCCAACACTTGCCTGTCCGACGTCTACCGATGAGACAGCGCCGGTGATCTCACCGCGACGCTGCGTACCGTATCCAACGACAACAACCTCGGACAGTAGGGCGACATCTTCCTGAAGCGCGACATTGATTGTCGTCTGATCGGCGACCGTCACTTCCTGGGGCAGATAACCCACGAACGAGAACACGAGAACGTCGCCGGAATTGACGCGGATACTGTACGTCCCGTCAATGCCGGTCGCCGTACCGGTCATGGTGCCCTTGACGGCGATGTTCACGCCCGGAAGGGGGAAGTCAGAATCAGCGTCGGTAACCGTACCCGTTACTGTCATGTCCTGAGCGAGAGCCAGGGGCACAGAAACGAGCACGAACGCGGCGGAAAGCAGTATCCGTCTAAACATGGCTGGAAAGGATTGATTTGAACAACCTTGAGGTGATTCGGAAGCGCTACCAGGTGTCGGCGACGTGACTCCTCACTTTCACGAAACCGCGGGGCCTCCTATCGATCCCGAAAAGTACAGAAAAAATATTTGTAAAGGAAAGGTGAACCCAAGTCCCCCGAAGATCACGGTGCGACCACCACGGGGTCTACTTGGTGTAACAAGCATGTAGGCCCGGTTCCAAACAGTTTCTATCCGCTTGCGCCAATTTCGAAAGAAAGGAAGGGGTCGGCAATCACGAACTCGTAGGAAGGCACCCGCTTTGGCTTGTCCGTGAATCAATACTGCGGAATAGACGGGTCGATTTCCTCGCTCCACGCCAGAATGCCGCCCTTGAGGTTGCGAACGCGTTGCCAGCCGGCTTCGAGAAGCAGCTTCGTGGCGCGCGCCGACCGCGCTCCGGAGCGGCAGTGAATGACTACATCAGCGGTGTAATCAGCCCCTATCTCGTCGAGCCGCTCGGCCAACTCCTCGACAGGTATCAGCTGATCCGCTCCCATATTTGCGATTTCGTCCTCGAACGGCTTGCGCACGTCGAGCAGGAACGGCCGCGAGGCGCCGTTCAGTGCGGCAAACTCGGCCACGGTAATCTCCGGCACGTCCGTGTGGATCGCAGGAGCGTGACCGATCGGCGGCAATCCGCAGAACTGCTGGTAGTCGATCAGTTCCGTTTGCGTCGGGTGGTCCCCGCACACCGGACAGTCAGGGTTGCGACGAAGCTTCAGCGTGCGGAAGGACGACTCGAGGGCATCGAAGAGCAGGAGACGACCAATCAAAGGCTCGCCGGCATCCAGGATCAGCTTTATCACTTCGCTGGCTTGCAGCGATCCTACAATGCCGGGCAGCACTCCCAACACACCGCCTTCCGCGCAGGAGGGAACGAGGCCGGGCGGCGGCGGCTCCGGATAGACACATCGGTAGCAGGGGCCGTTCTCCGCGCCAAATACCGACACCTGGCCCTCGAAGCGGAAGATTGAGGCATACACGTTCGGAATCCCGGACATGACCGAGGCGTCGTTTACGAGGTAGCGAGTGGGAAAATTGTCGGTTCCGTCTGCGACAAGGTCATAACCCTGAAAAATGTCCATCGCGTTCTCGCTGCTCAGGCGCGTCTCGTACAGGTCGATCTCCACGTTCGGATTGATTTCTCCGATGCGGTCGCGAGCCGACGCGAGCTTGGACCTCCCGACATCGCTGGTTCCATGGATGACCTGCCTCTGCAGGTTAGACGAGTCGACTACGTCGAAGTCCACGAGACCGAGCCGGCCGACGCCCGCAGCCGCCAGATACAGCGCCAAAGGAGATCCGAGCCCGCCAGTACCAATCAGAAGGACCGATGCGTCTTTCAGCTTCTTTTGCCCCTCGACTCCGACCTCGGGAAGGATTAGGTGCCGGTTGTATCGCTGATACTCTTCCGGTGATAGCTCGACGTGCCCGGTGAGTGTGTCTGTTGTCTGGGTCATGGATGGTGGTGTATTGGATTCATATCAAACGGCCTCCGAAATTAGATCGTCGCAACGCCGGCTCCTCCGGCGATGGAAGGGACGATGGACAGCTCATCGGCGTGACTTACTACGGTGTGCTCCCGATCGAGGTGCCGGATATCGTCATCGCCAAGGTAGATGCTGACGAAGGAACGAAGATTGCCGTCTCCGTCAAACAGATGCTGTCGGAGCGATGGAAAACGGTCGGTCAGGTGCTGGAGAACGTCCGCCACCGTTGAGCCGGACAGCTCAACGCTCTTTTCGTTGCTTGTGAAAGACCGCAAGGCCGTCGGAATGTTGACCTTTATCTTTTGAACGTGGTTCGTCTGGGTTGACATTATTCGTGTCCGTGTGTGGTTGGAGATTCGTTGTGCAATTCGTGAATGTGTTCGGAGATGAATCGTGATCGATCGTGAGCGAGGGTCCAGGCCGTCAGGTCATCTGCTGCGCCTCCTAGCACCGATTGTATCATGTACACGTACGCCGGAAACGTCGCTTGATCGAGATCCGTCTGTGACGGCTGCGCCGGATGATCCGGGTGTGAATGGTAAAACCCGACTACGTCGAGTCCCCTTTGGTCCGCCTCCTTCGTGATTCGGAACAGGGTGGGCGCGTCGATGAGGTATCGTCGCTCCCGGTGTGCGTCACTGGTGTTGTCAACGGCGACGACTTCGAGAACGCGAATGCTCTTTCCGAACTCACCGAGCAGTACACCGCAACATTCCTCCGGGTAGGTGGCGGCCGCGTGGCTGCGAACGACGTCGATGGTGCTGTGAGCTATTTGCATTCTTCGTAAGCGTATTGCTTGTTCGGGACTATTCGCTCGCGGTAGTGAGTGCAGGGAGCCGGCGGTCGTTGCGGCAGGACAGCGAGTCACTGAGGTACCGCGTTCCCGTGTCGCACAGGATCGTGACGACCGTACCCGACTCAAGTTGGAGCGCCACCTTGTATGCAGCCAGAACGTTGGCACCCGCAGAAACTCCAACGAGTAGGCCTTCCTCTCTCGCGAGGCGGCGGGCCATCGCGACAGAGGCATCGGAGTCGATCTCAACCGTGTAATCCGGAAGGTCGGGGGAGAAGATGCCGGGGAGGACAGCCGTGTCGAGATGCTTGACCCCTTCCATGGCGTGGATCGGCGAATTCGGCTGCACGGCAATGCACGTTATTGCCCGGTCCTCGTGTTTGAGACGGCGCGTGACGCCGGTAAACGTTCCGGTCGTCCCGAGTGCACATACGAAGTGCGTTACCTGCCCGCGCGTCTGGTCAAGTATTTCCTGTCCCGTTCCGTCGAAGTGAGCCCGCCAATTGCCCGGGTTGTTGTACTGATCGGGGTAGAAGTAGCGGTTCGGTCTGGCCGCGACGATTTCGCGCACGACGCGTTGCGCACCGTCCGTTCCCTCGAGAGGATCCGTTAGAAGGAGCTTGGCCCCGAACGACCGCAGCAGGTCCTTCCGTTCCTGCGAGGCATTCTCCGGAAGAGCCAATTCTACGGGGAAGCCCATGGCGGCTCCGATCATGGCGTACGCAATGCCCGTGTTGCCGCTCGTAGCATCAATCAGAATTCGATCGCTCGCGAACTGCCCCGAAGTGATGCCGTCGAGCACCATGCGATGCGCCGGCCGGTCCTTGACGGACCCACCAGGATTGAGGTGTTCGGCTTTTGCGAGAAGGCGGACGCCCGGCTTCAGGTCCCTTCCGATTCGCCTTAGATCGAGCAATGGCGTATTCCCGATCAACCCAAGAACCGCCGGCAAACGAATGGCGGCAGCGGGCCGATTCTGATCAGGCCTGAAGATTCGGAGTCCATTTGCGATTGAAGTCATTGAAAAAAGCGATACAAAAGGGAAAGCCCCTCTGGATGGTCTCCGGAGGGGCTTCGCGTGATCAGGTGTACGATTACGAGTGGCTACCTCGTGATCGTACAGATGCGCATGGCCCCTTCCGGCATACAGCAGCACGCCGAACAACAGCAGATCGCTATGGAGACCAATTTTCGCATGGAATTTCAAGGTTTGGTGAAGCGGTCAACATTTGCGTTACACCGCTTGTTCCCGCGCTGGACGCAGCAGAGGTATCCAGTGATCGGTGCTGCCGGGCCGATCGGTTTTTCCGTTCACTCGCTTGACGTGTTCGCTTCCCTGCCGGTTCGGCGGCCGGCTGCTCTGAGCGTCAAGCCACTTTCTGAGGATTCGACTCATCGCCTCCGTCTCGATGAGGAACGAGTCGTGACCGTATGGAGCCTCGAGGACTTGCAGTCGTGCGTCCGGTATCAGGCGGGCAAGTTCTTTTTGCTCAGCCAGAGGATAAAGGACGTCGCTCGAGATTCCGATCACAAGGGACGGCTGTCGGACCGATGCCAGCGTGGCTCCATAGGTATCACGTCCGCGCGCCAAGTCGTGCGTGTCCATCTGTTTTGTCAGTTGCACGTAGCAGTTGGCGTCGAAGCGATCGACAAGCTTGCGACCCTGGTGACGGAGGTAGCTTTCAGCCGCGAATACCGGCTGCCCGGCAGCGTCTCTCTCGGGCATCGTATCGCGGCCGAAGCGCCCTGCAAATTCGTCGCGCGATCGGTACGATATCATCGCCATCATCCTCGCGGCGGCAAGCCCGGCTTCAGGCTGCGCGGCAGGATCGTAGTCGCCTCCCATCCAGTTGGCATCCGTGTAGATCGCCTGCCGCTGTGCTTCGCTCCAACTAATGCACCAAGCGGAGTGCCTCCCGCCGACGGCGATCGGAACGAGCGACTGCACGATGTCGTCCTGGAATGCCCATTCGAGAACCTGCATGCCGCCCATCGACGCACCAATAGCTGCAACGACGCGCCGCACCCCGAGATGATCGAGGAGCACGCGGTGGGCAGTCACGGTGTCGCGAATGCTGACCTTCGGAAACCGGGGTCCGTACGGACGTCCCGTTTCAGGATCGACCGAAAGCGGTGAAGCGGAGCCGTAGGGTGATCCGAGCACGTTGGCGCAAACGACGTAGTACCGTTCGGTGTCTATCGCGAGCCCCGGTCCAACGATCCCCGGCCACCACGCCGCGACGTCACTGCTCCCGGTTAGCGCGTGGCAGATCAGCACGGCGTTCGTGCCCGCATCGTTGAGTCGTCCCCAGGTTTGATACGCCACCGGCGCCTGCCGCAGCGTGTCACCGCTCTCGAGCTCGAGCGAGTCAACGAAAAGAAGGTCGGCGCTTCCGCTCTTTTGCGACAGCTTCGTTATTTGTT
Organism: Rhodothermales bacterium; assembly: GCA_041609895.1. Taxonomy (GTDB): domain Bacteria; phylum Bacteroidota; class Rhodothermia; order Rhodothermales; family JABDKH01; genus JAHHLP01. The sequence goes on along the minus strand of JBFIPX010000018.1, from coordinate 11,334 downwards.
TGCCGTTCGTCGTCATGAGACTGGAACCGGCTCGGCAGTTCGTGCAAGTGCCTTTTCGAAATCCAGTTTGATGTCGTCGATGTGTTCGATTCCAACAGAGACTCGGATGAGGTCGGGCGTTACGCCCGCGGACAGCTGCTCCTCTGCGCCGAGCTGTTGATGCGTCGTTGAGGCCGGGTGGATCACAAGCGTCTTGGCGTCGCCCACGTTTGCCAGGTGGCTTGCCAGTTCGACACCGTTGACAAAGGTCTGACCGCTTTCCAGTCCTCCCTTAACGCCAAAGGCAAGGACTGCACCGAACCCGTTTGTGAGATACTCTCTGGCCCGCTCGTGGTACGGGTGATCGGAGAGGCCCGGGTAGCTGACCCATGCGATTTCGTCTCGATTCTGAAGCCACTGGGCAAGCTCCAGTGCATTGCTGCAGGCACGTTCCACTCGGAGCGACAGGGTTTCCAGTCCTTGCAGCAAGAGAAACGAGCCGAACGGATTCTGGCAGGGTCCGAAATCTCGCAGGCCTTCGACCCGTGCTCGGATCACAAAGGATACGTTTACGCCGAGGACACCAGCGGGTCCGAAAGTCTCCCAGAAATTGAGGCCGTGGTATCCGGGGGAGGGCGTGGTAAATGTCGGGAAGCGGCCATTGTCCCACGGAAAATTTCCGCCGTCCACGATCACGCCGCCGATGGTTGTCCCGTGTCCGCCGATCCACTTTGTCGCGCTGGCCACCACGATGTGTGCGCCGTGCTCCAGCGGTCGGAACAGGTAACCACATGCTCCAAATGTGTTGTCGACGACCAGCGGCACGCCATTTCGCTCGGCGACCTTGGCGAGCCGCCGAAAGTCCGGAATGTTGAAGCGAGGGTTTCCGATCGTTTCGACGTAGATGGCCTTCGTGCGATCGTCGATGAGTCGCTCGAAGTCGTCCGGGTCGTCTCCCTCGACGAATTTGACGTCGATGCCGAGCCTCGGGAGGCTGACCTTGAATTGGTTGTAGGTACCGCCGTAGAGATAGCTCGTGGAAACGATGTTGTCGCCTTCTTCCGCCAGTGTCGCAAGCGCGAGGAACTGAGCGGCTTGTCCGCTCGAGGTAGCGAGCGCCGCAACGCCGCCTTCGAGTGCGGCCACGCGCTGTTCGAACACGTCCGTGGTCGGATTCATGATCCGGGTGTAGATGTTGCCGAACTCCTTAAGCGCGAAAAGATTGGCCCCGTGCGCGGCATCGTCGAAGGTGTACGATGTCGTGGCATAGATCGGTACCGCTCGCGAGCGTGAATGACTGTCCGGTGTGTGGCCGGCGTGCAGTTGCAGCGTCTCGAAATGGGGAGAACGTTGACCGTTGTTGGTGCTCATTTCTTGCTGGTCCTTTGTCGTTGATTCCGGTGGTGGACGGGCTCATCGCGCGGGGCGGGCACAAAAAAACCCGCTTCCTTAGCGGAAGAGGGTTGCTTGAACCAGCAGTTGGTCTTCCGCTCATCTTTCCCCGATTTCCGGGGCAGGACTTGGCACCTTCCGTTCGCAGCCATGGCGGCGGCGGGGTTGCCAGGGTATCGCGGGGCCTGAACCCTCCACCCTTCGCAATGAGCCTGTCAGTAGTCTTTGCGCATCAACAATACGGAAAAGTCGGGTCCGGTTCCGCTGCCCGCGCCGATGTGGGAGTCGGAAGCGCTTTTCTTCACAAACCCGTTTTCTGTCGCCATTTCGGGCATCAAGGCTACTCGCTGACGCTCCCACGCGAAGACAAATCGCAGGAAAAATCTTAAAAAACAATCGGAAGCGCTTCCGATGACAAAAAATTTAAAACACAATCGCAATTACACCTAAAAAAAGTGTTATAATTGAGCGCTCGACGAAATAAACATCAACCAATAGACGTGCGAAATGCTGCGTAGAACACTTTTACTCCTTGCCGGCGCGATGGCGCTGGTGTCAAACCCGGCTCTGGCTCAGGATGCAGAGGCCGCCATATCCAGTGCCGATACGGCCTGGCTTCTGGCGTCAACGGCGCTCGTACTCCTGATGACGCCCGCGCTCGCGTTCTTCTACGGAGGCCTGGTTCGGGCCAAGAACGCCCTTAACACCATGATGATGAGCTTCGTGGCACTGGGTGTCTCAGGGGTCATCTGGGCTGTCGCTGGCTACTCGCTGGCCTTCGGCGAAGGCGGTGCATTCATCGGCGACTTCTCGATGGCGTTCCTGAATGGCGTCGGTTTGGAGCCGAACGGTACGATCCCACACTTGCTCTTCATGGCGTTCCAGGGCACATTCTTCATCATCACGGCCGCGCTCATTTCAGGCGCCGTGGTGGAGCGGATGCGCTTTGGTCCCTACGTATTCTTTATCGCTCTCTGGGGGCTGCTGGTATACTCACCGATCTGCCACTGGGTGTGGGGAGGCGGCTGGATCGGCGATCTCGGCGCGCTTGACTTCGCGGGCGGCGCAGTCGTGCACGTCAACGCGGCTGCTGGCGCCGTGGTAGCGGCGCTGCTTCTAGGAACGCGGCGCGACTATGGCCGGCTTGCGCTCCTTCCGCATCACGTACCCTTTGTGCTGCTGGGAGCAGGACTTCTCTGGTTCGGATGGTTCGGATTCAACGGCGGCAGCGCGCTGGCGGCCGACGGGATCGCGGCGCTTGCGTTCGTCAACACGATGCTTGCACCAGCCGCGACGCTCGTCGTGTGGAACGTTGTCGACTACCTCAGGACGGGCAAGGCCACGGCCGTCGGAGCCGCTACGGCCATCGTCGTGGGTCTTGTTGCCATCACCCCAGCGGCAGGATTCGTATCGCCCATGTCCGCCATCGCACTGGGAGCGATTGCGGCTCTGCCCAGCTATTTCGTGATACAGTGGAGAGCACGCACGAAGCTCGACGACTCGCTCGACGTGTTCGCCGCGCACGGCGTGGGAGGCATCACTGGCGCATTGTTGACGGGCGTGTTGGCCGACGCGGTCTGGAACGGCGGCGCAGACGGGCTCCTTTTCGGAAATGCCGCTCAGCTCGGAATTCAAGCCCTGTCGATCGTCGCCGTCTTTGCCTACAGCGCGGCCATGACGTTTGTAATCCTTAAGGCGATCGGGCTTGTGATGGACATCCGCGCCGACAAGAAAGCGGAGAGCATCGGGCTCGACATCCTCAACCATGGAGAGGAGGCATACTCCGACGGCGAAGGCGCGCTCCTGCTTCTGGATGAGGAGATCAACGGAGACGGGTATTCCAACGGGACTCCCGTCATCTCCCGGCCCCCTGTCGAAGAACTCGAGTCAGTCTGACCTCAATACAATTTTAGAACATCTACCCCCATGAAACTGATCAAAGCAATCGTTCGGCCTGAGCGGCTTAACAGCGTGCTGAAGGCTCTATTCCAAGCCGATGTGACAGGAATGACCGTAACACGGGTTCGTGGTCACGGCGGAGAGAGCGAGCTGGAGGAAACGTACCGTGGCACTACCGTCAAGAAGGAGCTGACCGAAAAGGTGATGCTGGACATCGGTGTGTCCGAGCCGTTTGTCGATACCGCAGTGGATGCTATCGTCCGGGCCGCCCGAACGGGCGAAGTCGGCGACGGCAAGGTCTTCGTACTGCCGGTCGAGAAGATCTATCGCATCCGCACCGGGGAAGAAGACCGGGCTGCGGTCACGCCGGTCGAACCGGTTGAGGCGTGACGAAAGCACACCAGAGACGGCACACAGGCCGCGGGTCCACAGATGGGCTTCGCGGCCTGTTCGTTTCTTCTGAGGCCTGATTGACTGTTCTATTCTTGCTCGGTGGCCAATGCATCAAGAACGTGCTCCCGGCCACCCCGCGCCTGTTCCACAAACGGCTGAAGCTCCGGATCGGCGTTCGCCCAGAGATCAATGGCGCGCGTATAAAAGTCGAGGGCGCGATCGCCCGCCCCGAGCTCCTCGTATATCTCGGCTCGGCGCAAGTACGACGGTCCGAGGTACGGAAGCCCCAGGAAGTTGTTGACACCAACGAGTGACTCGTACTGCGTTAACGCCTGTTCGAGGCGTCCGAGATCGCGGAGAATTTCTGCCCGAGCCCAGCGGTTGAAACTCTCTTCGAGAATCGGCGAGTTACCTGCGTTCCAGTGCAACGGGACGTGCGCTTCGTCAATTAGCGTCAGCGCCTGCGTCGGATTTTCGTTCTTCCATTCGCGAAGTGCACTCAGCATCGCCCTGAAATGCCCCGAAATGTCGGGCGCCTCCCCGGAGTAGTTGATCTTGTCGAGAAGGTCTATCCGGTTGTCGAGATCGGCCATGTCCTCCATCCGAAAACTGACAAGCCCCATTAGATACTGACGGAGGGCTTCTTCCTGTCCCCTTAGGTGTCCCGGAAGCACGTTTTGGCCCGGTGTGGTGATATCGGCAGCATGCAGTTGCGTCCGCAGCGACCGAAGGTGATCGATCGTGCTTTCAACGTATGGCATGAGAGCTATTTGCGTCTCAAACACAAGTAGCCCGCCGTAAAGGCTTTGCTCGGCGGCGAGTGTCCGCAGCATCTTGAGTGCATCCCGTACCTGGCCCGACGCCACCATCAGGAACGCGTGAAAGCCTACCGATTGTTGTTTGATCTGCGGGACTGGTGAATCGGCATGCAGGCTGATCCACTTCGCCGCCTCGTCCATGTCTTCGAGAATCAACGCGGATGTTCCTGCGGCGACGAAAGGTGCTTGCGGCGACTTCTCCGACAGTGCCGCGATCTGCCGATAGTAGTCACCTTCGGCGCGGGCACCCTGGGCAATCTCATTGCCGATATCGAGGATCGGATTCACGGCCCGCGGAACTTCACGGGCCGAGGCGGTTCGGATGGCCACCGAGTCCCTCTGCTTGGCGGCAATGGAAAGTAGGTGTTCCTGGCCCTCGCGATTCTCAGGGTTTAAGGAGAGCGCCTTTTCGAAGTGCTCACGGGCTAGTACCGCGGGATATCCTTCACGATCACCGTAATGAAAGATCAAGTCGCCGAGCTTTAGGAGGGCGGTCACGTCGTCCGGCTGTTGGCGGATGACGTTCTCGTAGATGGATCGGGCTTTGTCGAACTCGGCGTTCGCCGCCGCGTCCTCAGCCTCAATCATGCGCTGTGCGATGAGGGGTAGTCTCTCCCTGTATCTGAGCGACTTGGCCAACGAGCTGTCGCGTTCCGGCCCGAACAGAACGCCGTTCCAGCCCAGCGCGTCACGAAGACGATACCAGGCCAAAGCGAACGTTGAATCTATCGATACGGCCTCTCGCATCGATCCTACTGCGTCTGCGAACCGACCTTCCGCCATAGCACGTTCTCCTTCCAGAAACGCGCGAAGCGCCGGCAACGACTCCGTGGTTGTGGCCGCCGTCTGGTCCAACATCAACCCGGCCTCGCCAAGTTGATCGGCGATGACGAGCTGAGCGAGCCGATCGATGGAAACCATGAGGTCCTCTTCCGATTCAGCCGTCGTCTCCGCCCTGGTCTTAAGGGTGCCGCCGCTATCGTATAACGAGGCATCGAGTCGAATCGAGCGGCCGATCTTGGTCACGCTTCCGAGGATGAACTGTCCGGCGCCAAAGCCAGCGGAGATCTTGCTTGCTTCAGCGGGGTCACGGATACCTTGAACGTCATCGCCAAGGCGTCCGAGCAGTGCGTTTGGGTCCACTCCGCGCAACGCAGCAGCACCGTCGAGCTTGCGGCTCAGCAAATCGACCATGCCGGTCTCGAGATACTGCAGCTCTTGATCGCCCTGAACGGTGAACGGCATCACTGCGATAACCGACCTCTCGACGCCGGCATTCTCATCGTGGCTCCGCGAGAGGAGCCAAAACGCCAGCGCTGCAATTAAAATGGTGGCGAGGGCCGCTGCGCCCGCTGCAACTGGAGTGAATCTGTTCGAGGTCACCTCGGCTTCGGCGCGCTGCACCGGGATGCCGAGTGCGGAGGCTACGGGTACACTCCCGCCACGAAGATCTGCAGCCAGCTCGGCGAGGCCCGCGTAGCGTTCGCCAACACTCTTTGTCAGCGCTTTCGTGACGATCTGTACAACATCGTCAGGAATGTCGGGTCGCACTTTGGAGAGTTCCGGCGGTTCCTCGTTGAGAATGCCATACAACAGAGCCTGCTCGTAGTCAGCCGCGAAAGGACGCCGACCGGCGAGCATCTCGTACAGGATGACGCCGAGCGACCAAACGTCGGTCTGCGCGTCGATGTCCTCTCCCCGGGCTTGCTCGGGCGACATATACGCGGCGGTACCGAGCGTACTGTCGTGCGCGGTCAACTCCACCTGGGTGCCTGCGAGCTTCGCCAAACCGAAATCGAGCACCTTCGCTACACCGTCCGACGTAATGATGATGTTGCCGGGTTTGACGTCTCGGTGAACGATGCCCTTGCGATGCGCTGCACCCAACCCGTCCGCGACCTGAACGGCGACTGAAACGGCTTCTTCGATCGGGAGGCGTCCGCGATCGATGCGCGACTTCAGCGTTTCTCCCTCGTAGTAGGCCATGACGATGTACGTCTGGCCATCATCCGACTCCCCGACGTCGAAGATTGTACAGATGTTCTGGTGGTCGAGCGACGAGGCTGCGCGGGCCTCGCGGATGAACCTCTCGCGAGCGGCCGCATCCGCCGTCAGGTTGGGAGGAAGGAATTTGAGCGCGACGTCTCGTTCGAGTCGGTCATCGCGTGCCCGATAAACGACGCCCATACCGCCGCGGCCGATTTCTTCAGTAACCGTGTAATGGGATACCGTTTTTCCGATCATTGCCGTTGTCCTGGAATCATCGCGCGTAAACATACTGCGGGCTGCGCAAGATGGTTCGCGCAGCTGATAGACCAGGGTGAAGCGATCTCCGTGTTCCGGGATCCGCGCCCCCTTCAGGCGGGCGGCGCAAGCGGGTTTCGGCGTGACGCGTCAAAGTATGCGTCAAAAGGAAAGGGGCACCCCCCCGACGGGATGCCCCTTGGTTGGGAGCGGCTCATTGAGATGCGATTGCGAGGAGGCCGCCCCCCTTACGTCTAGAGGCTGATGCCTGCTACGAGGAAGGATCGCGAGGCGCCCGGAGTCGGGTTGACCACGTAGCTCACGAAGATTGGCAGAGCGAACTGATCAGTGATCGGGATCGATTTGGTCGCGCTCACTCCCAGATTGATGAAGGTGAACTTCGTCGTCCCGTATAGGGAGCTTTCTCCGGCCGAGGCACCCGCAGTGAAGCCGACCTCAACATCACCTATCGTCGCGGGGTACGATGCTTCGAGGTAAATAGAATCGTCGGGATCATTGTGTACGAACGCGGCTCCGTAAAGCGTAATTGGAAACGAAGCTGGTCCCGTGTAGCTGGCGAACGGCTCGATCCAGTGTGCCCCCTCGCCACCGTTCTCGAAATTGAACAGGGTCGGGGCGTCCGGAGCCGGGAAGTAATAATCTGTTACGCCAAATGCGATGGAGCCCGACGTCTGAGTTTCGACCGTGTAGCCAATCCACAAATCAAGCTCGTTCACGCCGGCACCTGCCGGGTTTGTTGCGTAGGATGCCCATGCCCCAACTTCGAGGCCGCTTCCGGTCACCGCGAGCGCAGGCTGTACACTCAGCGATTCCCCGAAGTCCGCGCCGCGCCAAACGTATCGGCTAACGAGATCTGCGCCCAGGGAGACGCTTTGGGCGAACGCTTCGGTGGCCGTCAGACCGGTCGAGAAAACGATTACCAAGGTGGTGAGACGTCGCAGTAAGGAGGTCATATGTCATGTCGGTTGAGTTTCAGTGTTACTGGCGGTCATGACCTCGACTTAATTACTAAGCACGATGCCCTTAAGCGCCTAAAAAAATGTAAGTAATTTCAATAATACTCTACAATATACTCCTCAAAATAAAAGCGCTTCCAGTATTTTTTAGGTTATACATAATGATTTCTTCATCGACCGGTGGGCCGGCGCGGCCGCCAGCAGCCCACGGCGGAGACTATCTTTGTGAAGGAATCGTGAAGATACCGTTAAGTCGTAAAGTTCTAACGCCATTCATTGAGTAATAAAGTGGTAGTGATCGACAAAACGCCTTAAAAAGGTGAGTATTGGAAGGGCTTCCGGCTTAATTCTTTAATATGGAAGCGCTACCGAAACAGGGGGGCGGTTCATCGTGAGTCGAAGTCGGGCTCACAGCGGGGCTTGCAACCGTGGGTGTCCAGTGCCGTTCTTTGTGCAACTTCAAGAAACAGCGACACCTACGGATGTCCATCCGCAATTACTTTCAGCCGAAACCACCAGCCCGCTCAGTAGCGGCGTCGGCTGCTTTGCCGCTGTTTCCCTTTCCGGTCCGGACGCCGGTGGGAATCGACCCAAGAATCCTGACACCGGCGCTTGTAGGCGCGTCGATTCTGGATCTCGTCCTAATTATTAGCCTCGTCCTTAGAGGCTAGCCATCCGGTCGATCCCTCGCGGAAGTTCAGCGCGAGTCGAGAAAGCACAACCACTCGAGGGGTCGACGAAAGCCCCAAGACCCCGTTGATGCAAACCAGGCGTCTAAGAAGCGATACCGTCAAGAAGGGCTTCGAGCGAGCTCCGCACCGGAGCCTGCTGAAGGCGACTGGTCAGATTCGTGACGACTCGGATTTCGACAAGCCTTTCATCGGTATCTGCAACTCGTACATCGACCTGATTCCGGGCCACGTGCATCTGCAGCAGTTCGGCGCAGTCGTCAAGGAAGCCGTCCGCGCATCGGGGGCGGTACCGTTCGAGTTCAATACGATCGGCGTCGATGATGGGATTGCAATGGGCCATATCGGCATGCGGTATTCACTGCCGTCGCGGGAGTTGATCGCGGACGCGGTGGAGACGGTGGCGGCCGCGCATTGGCTCGACGGACTGATTTGCATTCCCAACTGCGACAAGATCGTGCCGGGCATGCTGATGGGCGCGCTTCGGCTCAACATCCCGGTCATCTTCGTCTCGGGCGGACCCATGAAAGCCGGCAAGACGCCCTCCGGCGAGACGATCGACCTGATATCAGTTTTCGAAGGCGTCGGCCTCCGACAGAAAGGGGAGATCGACGACAAGGAGCTTAAGATCCTGGAGGACTTCGGCTGCCCGACGTGCGGATCCTGCTCCGGCATGTTCACCGCCAACTCGATGAATTGCATCATGGAGGCGTTGGGTCTCGCTCTACCAGGTAATGGCTCTATTCTCGCCGTCGACCCGCGGCGAGAGGAGTTGGCCCGACAAGCCGCCTCTCGAATCGTCGACCTCGTTGAGGCCGATCTCAAGCCCCGCGATATCGCTACTCGGGATGCGTTCGATGATGCCTTTGCCCTTGATATGGCTATGGGAGGATCGACCAATACGATCCTCCATCTCCTCGCAGCCGCTGACGAGGCAGGCATTCCGTACGACTTGCGACGGATCAATCAGATGTCCGAGCGCATCCCGTATTTATGTAAAGTGGCACCCGCCACAAAGAACGTACACATGGAAGATGTGGACAATGCGGGCGGTGTGCCAGCCATTCTCAAGGAGCTTGCAGCCATCGGCGCGCTTCACCTGGATCGCCCGACGGTTACGGGCAAGACGCTCCGCGAAGACCTCGACGAAGCCGAAAATCGCAACCCGGATGTCATACGCGACGCGGACCGAGCGTTCCGTGCCACCGGAGGACTGTCGGTGCTCTTCGGCAACATTGCTCCCGGCGGCGCAGTCGTCAAGACGGGTGCGGTCGCCGAAGACATGTTGGTCTTCGAAGGCACGGCTCGAATCTATGAGAGTCAGGACGATGCCGTTGCCGGAATCCTCGGTGGCGAAGTCGTCGCCGGGGATGTGGTCGTCATTCGATACGAGGGCCCGCGGGGCGGCCCGGGAATGCCGGAAATGCTGCAGCCCACATCGGCACTGGCGGGCATGGGCCTCGACCGCTCCGTCGCAATGATCACCGATGGACGTTTCTCTGGAGGCACACGCGGCCTGTCGATTGGCCACTGCTCGCCGGAGGCGGCCTCTGGCGGACCCATTGCAGCAGTCGAGCCTGGCGACCGCATTCGCATCAACATCGAGGAAAGTTCAATCCAATTGCTGGTTTCTGACGTCGAAATACGGAAGCGACTGGACATGTTGCCGAGCTTCGAGCCGAAGATCCGAGGAGGATACCTCGAGCGATACACCTTTTTCGTCACCAGCGCATCGGAAGGGGCCGTGCTTCGCGTGCCGCCACCAACGCAGACGCCGGCGACGCCTTCGAGTGATGTGCAAAACGGGACTGCCACAAAAGAGACAACCGCCGCGCCCTCGGAAAGCTGACCGCTAACTCCTGCTGACCATCAAACCAGTGAAGTACTACCGACATGAAGTCCACTGAAACGCTCTTCAAGCCGTCCACGGCCCGTCAAAACGGATCTGTGGCGGGCGAACCGAAATCGAACGGTAGTCCTCACACTGGGCAGGTCCTCAGCGGGGCTGAGATTCTGATCCGGTCGCTTGAGGCGCAGGGCGTCGAATACGTTTTCGGACATCCGGGAGGCGCCGTCATCAAGATTTACGACGAGATGGCGCGACTCAAGCCAGCCTTCGAGCATGTTCTCGTGCGCCATGAGCAAGGGGGGACCCATGCAGCCGAAGGTTACGCCAAGGCGACTGGCCGGGCGGGCACGGTGCTGGTGACCAGCGGCCCTGGTGCGACCAACTGCGTTACAGGCATCGCGGACGCGTACATGGATTCGGTACCGATCGTCGTCTTCACCGGACAGGTGCCGACCCACCTCATCGGCAACGACGCGTTCCAGGAGTGCGACACAATCGGTGTTACAAGAAGCATCACCAAGCACAGTTTCCTGGTTCGCGACGTGAAGGAGCTGGCCGCGACCGTCAAGGCGGCCTACCACATTGCGGAGACGGGACGTCCGGGGCCGGTGGTCGTGGATCTGCCGAAAGACGTGTTGATGGCCGAAACGGAGTTCAATTTTCCGCCGGACATCAGCCTGCGAGGATACAGCTACGTCAAGAAGGCGCCACAGGATCAGATCGATCGCGCGGTAGAGATGATAAACCGGTCGAAGCGGCCACTGCTCTACGTCGGCGGCGGGACGATCAACTCCGGCGGCGGCGAGATCCTCACCCGCATCGCACGCAAGGCCAGAATTCCGGTGACCACCACGCTTCACGGGCTCGGAGCGTTCCCTGAAAACGACGAACTTTCCGTCGGCATGCTCGGAATGCACGGCACGTGGTACGCCAATCAGGCCGTCCAGAACGCGGATCTGCTCATTGCGGTCGGCGCCCGCTTTGACGATCGCGTAACCGGCAAGCTCGACGCATGGGCGCCGCACGCGCGGATAATTCACATCGACATCGACCCGGCATGCATCTCAAAGAACGTACCGGCTGATTGTCCCGTT
>JBFIPX010000017.1:0-32483 GCA_041609895.1 Rhodothermales bacterium | reverse complement strand
GGCTCGGTGAGGTCGCCGGCCTCGATGTCGAAGTAGAGCTTGCACGAGCCGCGGTTGGCGTCGCATAGCTCCTTGAGCTGGTTGATAGCGTCGACGGCGAGGGTCTCGACGTCGACGCGGAGGACGATCGACTTGACGAGCTGCTCGCGAACCTTCCACATGGGCAGGACGTCCTGGACGATGAGCTTCAGGCCGCCACCGCGCAATTCGGGACGGCCCTTGGCGACCACGACTTCGTCGACTACGAGATAATTCTGCACGCGGTCCAGCACCGTCGAGAAGCAGACGAGCTCGCCCTGCCCGGTGAAATCTTCAATGGTGGCGAAGGCGATGGGCTTGCCGGTCTTTGTCGTCCGCCGCTGGACGTCGGTGATGATGCCGCAGAAGCTGTGCACGGGCCGGCCGTCGTCGCCGTAGCCGGCGTAGCGGTCGGCGGTTTCGTCGAGGCCGAGGGCGTCGGGGTTGCCGAGCTCGGCGGTCGCGAAGGCGCGCGCCTCCGCCATGTACTCCTCGAGCGGATGGCCGCTCACATACACCCCGATCAGCTCGCGCTCTTCCTTCAGCAACCTAGACCGCGGCCACGGATCGACGACCGGCAGGCTGGGCTCCATCGACTGGCCGCTCTCGGAGTTGGCGCCAAACAAAGAATTCTGACCGGCGGCCTTCTCGGCCTGGATCCGCGCACCGTACTGCACGGCGGATTCGACCGCCTCCACCAGTTGCGCGCGGTGCCCTTCGAGGTCGTCAAGCGCGCCGACGCACGCGAGGCACTCGAGCGCCTTCTTATTGACGCATTTCAGGTCGATGTTCTTCGCCAGCTCCCAGATCGTCGCGAATGGGCCGTGCTCCTCGCGCGCGGTGACAATCGCCTCGATCGCCCCGAGTCCTACGTTCTTGACCGCGCCGAGCCCGAACCGGATTGCTTCGTCTTCAACCGTGAAGCGCGCCTGGCTCTTGTTGACCGACGGCGGGCGCAACGCCAACCCGAGCTTGCGCGCCTCCTCGAGGACGTTCGCCAGCTTCTTGTTGTCGCCCATGTCGTTGGTCATCGCCGCCGCCATGAACTCGGCGGGGTAGTGGGCCTTCAGGTAGGCCGTCTGGTAGGCGACCACGGAGTAGGCAGCCGAGTGCGACTTGTTAAAGCCGTAGCCGGCGAACTTGGCCATCATGTCGAAGACCTCGTTGGCGGTCTTCTCGTTGACGTCTCGCGCCTTTGCACCTTCCACGAAGATGGCGCGCTGCTTGTCCATCTCCGATTGCTTCTTCTTACCCATCGCCCGCCTCAGGATGTCCGCGGCGCCGGGTGTATAGCCCGCCATTGCCTGCGCCATCTGCATCACTTGCTCTTGGTAAACGGGTATGCCGTACGTAGGTCGGAGAATGGGTTCAAGTATCGGATGAGGATAGGACACGTCCTCCCTTCCGTGCTTCCGGGCGATGTAGTTGGGGATCAGGTCCATCGGTCCTGGCCGGTAGAGGGCATTCATCGCGATGAGGTCGTCGATGGACGTTGGCTTGAGCTTGCGCAGCCACTCGCGCATGCCGTCGGACTCGAACTGGAAGATGGAGACGGTGTCGGCGTGCTGGAAGAGCGCCATCGTCTTCGCGTCACTCATCGGGATCGCGTCGAGATCGATGCGCACGCCGTGGATCTCCTCGATGAGGTCAAGTGCGTCGTTGAGGACAGTCAGCGTCTTGAGCCCGAGGAAGTCCATCTTCAGCAGCCCGAAGCTCTCTACCCACTTGCCGTCGTACTGGGTCGTCATCACCTCCTCGCCGTTGGACTTGCCCTTGGCGACGGCGACAGGCACGTACTCGCTTACGTCGCCGGGGGCGATGATGACACCGGCGGCGTGGACGCCGGTGTGGCGCGCGGAGCCCTCGAGGACCTTTGCGTAGTGGATGAGCTTGCGGATCTGTTCGTTCTGGTCGCGCGCGAGCTTGCGGAAGTCCGGCACCTCTTTCATCGCGGTCTCGATCGACGAACGCGGACCCTCGGGGATGAGCTTCGCGATGCGGTCCGCCTCGGGCAGGGGGATGCCGAGCACGCGCGACACGTCGCGGATGACCGAGCGTGCGCCCATGGTACCGAAGGTGATGATCTGGCAGACGTTCTGGCGGCCGTACTTCTGGACGACGTAGTCGATCACCTTCGACCGCCCGCGGTCGTCGAAGTCGATGTCAAAGTCGGGCATCGAGACGCGCTCCGGATTCAGGAAGCGCTCGAAGATGAGATCGTACTGGAGCGGGTCGATGTTGGTGATGCCGAGCACGTACGCAACCAGACTGCCCGCGCCGGACCCTCTTCCAGGGCCCACGCTCACGCCTAGCGTTCGCGCCGCACTCGTGAAGTCCTGCACGACGAGAAAGTAGCCCGCGTACCCCATCTCACCGATGATACCGAGCTCGTGGTCGAGCCGCTCGCGGATCTCCTCGGTGATCTCCGGGTAGCGCTGCTTCGCCCGCCCGTAGGATAGGTGGCGCAGGTAACCGTTCATGTCGCCCTCGAATTCCTCTGGCAGCGGGAAGTGAGGCAGCAGGAGATCGCCCTGCGCGATCTTGAACGTGCACTTGTCCGCGATCTCGACGGTGTTGGCGAGGGCGGCGGTTCGCAGTGGATTGTCCAACTCGCCCAACGCCCTGAACATTTCGTCGGGGCTCTTCAGATAAAACTGGTCGTTCTCGAAGCGCATGCGCTTCGGATCGTATAGATCGCGGCCGGTCTGCAGGCACAAGAGGACGTCCTGCGCCGCAGCGTCTTCCTGCTCGACGTAGTGGACGTCGTTGGTCGCGATGATCTTGACGTCGTATTCCTTGGCCCACTTGAGGAGCACGGCATTGACCTTCTTCTGGTCCTTGATGCCGTGGTCCTGGATCTCGATGTAGAAGTCGTCGCCGAAGACGTCGAGGTACCACTCGAACACCTTGCGAGCGACCTTCTCGCCTTTGCGGAGGATGGTTTGCGGCACCTCGCCCTGCAGGCAGCACGTCGTAGCGACGAGGCCCGCGCTGCGCCGCTTGAGCGTCGCATGGTCGATGCGCGGCTTATAGTAGTAGCCTTCCGTGTACGACGAAGACGACAGCGCCATCAGGTTGCGATAGCCCTCTTCGTCCTTGGCCAGCAGCACCTGATGGTAGCGTTTGCGGTCCTCACGATCCGCCATCGGCGAGGCCGATAGATAGAACTCGCATCCGATGATGGGCTTGATGCCGACGCGCTCGGCGGTGTTGAAGAATTCGGGGACGCCGAACAGATTGCCGTGGTCGGTGATTGCGAGGGCGGGTGAGCCGTGCTCTTTTGCCTTCTCCAGCAGGGTCTTGATCCGCGCAGCCCCGTCGAGCAGGGAGTAGTGCGTGTGGCAGTGGAGGTGGCAGAATTCGGTCATGCGGGCAGGCGCACAGGGGGTCTTCGCGTCAGTATTTCTACACCGCCAGGAGCGGGTCGTTTCGCGGGCGTCGGATTGCTGCAGGTGGCGCTGGCACCCGTTCCTGCTGCGGCTTCTGGCACTGGGGGGAGCGGCCTTTCAAGAACGGCACGGAGCGGCCGCGAATCAACCGGTTGTGGATAATTTCACGGTCGCAGTCACCCCGGGCACTACGGAGTCAAGACGAATTAAACGGCAAAACTCCTAAAAGCGTTTTCGCCATCCGTCCATATATCCGTGCGTACAAAAATGTGCCCGGTCGGCCTTTCGTGGCGGGCCCGCGTACACGCCCCAATTCGGCGTTGCACATCAAATACGGTCCTATCTGCGCGGGCAGGGCCAGAGAAATCACTTACTCTGGTCCGTTACTATGAAAGCTCTTCGATCCCTCACGCTTTCCTTGCTCGCTTTCTCTTTCCTCTTATTCTCCGGTTGTTCGGATGATTTCACCTCGTTTGACGGGGCGTCCGAAGGACTGACGGCCGAGGAGAACCTCTTTGGTTCCAACGGCAAGATGCGCCACGGCCACAAGATGGCCGAAGGCATCAAGTTTCTCTCGCGCCATAAGGACGGCGAATCGTCGGCGCTCAGCCTGATCGTCGGCTTCGACTCCGGCGAAATGGAGGCCCAGAAGGTCCTCGAGCGCTACAAGGTCCTTGAGCGCTACAAGGTTCTCGAGCGCTACAAAGTCATCGAACGCTACGAGTACCAGTACGGCTTCGACGGCTACGCCATTTACGTCGAGGACGAACTCGGTCTCGACGAGTACACGACCTTCCTTGCCGAGCTCAACGCGGATCCGCTCATCGCGTGGTACGAGCCTGACTTTGAGGTTGCACTGCCGGCCTCTGAGCTAGCCTCGACCTCTACGGCGCAGCGCATCCCCTGGAGCGTGGCCGCTATCGGCGGGCAGACCAGCTGGGCCGCCAGTGGCGACGGCACCGGATCGGTCGGCGTCGACCTCTACGTCCTCGACACCGGCGTGAGCCATCCGGACCTGAACGTCGTCGAGTCGATCGATTTCAGGGCGCAGGTAGCGACCGATGATGCGCCGCCGGCCGCCGACGCTTCCGACTACGACGGCCACGGCACGCACGTAGCCGGCATCGCAGCGGCGATCGACGACGCGGACGGACTCGTCGGCGTAGCCCCGGGCGCGCGCATCCACAACTACAAGGTTCTTGGCGACAACGGCAAGGCTGACGTCTCGGTGGCCATTGCGGCCGTCGAGCACATCACGGCCCAGAAGCTGGCCAACCCGTCCACGCCGATGGTGGTCAACATGAGCCTCGGCGAGGACATCGGCACCTCCAGCTACACGGCGCTCGACGAGGCGATCGAGGCTTCGATCGCAGCCGGCGTCGTTTACGTGATCTCGGCCGGCAACCAGGGCATCCTGACCGAGAAGGTGACCCCGGCGCACGTGCCGGGCGCGATCACGGTGGGCTCCTACGGCCTCCTGGGCGAGTTCTCCGGCTTCTCGAACCACGGCCCGTACGTAGACATCCTCGCCCCGGGCGAAGACATTCTCTCGCTGAGCGCTAGCTCGAACGGCGGCGGCGTAGAGCGCATGGACGGCACCTCGATGTCGGCGGCGCACGTCTCCGGCGCAGCGGCGCTCTACCTTGCGCAGAACCCCTCGGCGACCCCAAGCCAGGTGGCTGGCGCGCTCCTGGGCAGCTCGAAGAGCTTCGTCCTCGGCGTCGAGGCCTCGACGACGGCGCAGTCGGTCTGGGTGGGCGACAACAGTCAGTCTTTGACGATCATGCTCGTTGCGGGCGACGGCGCGAATCCGTCGGCGCAGGACCTCGCCAAGAAGGCACTCTTTGAGTCGTGGGGCCACAGCGTGATCATCGTCGGCGACACCGATGCGGCTTCTGTCTACAACAGCGCGATCGCGCAGAGCGACGTAGCCTACGTCTCCGAAGAGAGTAACTCGGGCGATGTCGGCACGAAGCTGACCTACGCGGGGATCGGCGTTCTGAACGAGGAGCAGCAGCTCACCGACGAGCTGGGTCTTTCCTCGAGCCGCTACTCGTCGACCGAGTCGGTGCTCACGCTTTCGAACACGAACCATTACATCACCGAGCTCTTCTCGGGTCAGGTGACACTTTTTGCCTCGGGTCAGCCGTCGCACGGCATGGCCGGCACAATCGCATCGGGCATCGAGACCCTCGGCTCCTGGTCGGGTGGCGCGAGCCTGGCGGTTCTTGAGGCGGGCGCATCGAGCTATAACAAGGGCGCCGCGGCGGGCCGCCGCGTGCAGCTGCCCTTCGGCGGCAACGACTTTGACGTCAACAGCCTGACGGCCGACGGCGCGACGCTGCTTCGGCGGTCGATCGAGTGGGCCGGCAGTGGCACCTCGAATGCTCCGGCACCCGCACCGTCGTCGCAGACCTTCGAGCGGCGCATCGCCTCCGGCAACGACGACGCCGAGGAAAATCTCTCCGACGGCGGTGAGATGTACATGACCAGCTCGGACCTCGAGCTGGTCGACGACGGCAGCAAGCACCAGCTGGTCGGCATGCGCTTCACGAACATCGACGTCCCGCAGGGCGCCACGATCACGAGCGCCTACATCCAGTTCAAGGTCGACGAGACCAATAGCGGCCAGGCGAACCTGACCTTCCGCGGACAGGACGCCGGCAACGCGGCCTCGTTCAGCAGCTCCGACTACAACCTCTCCAGCCGGGCGACCACGAGCGCGAGTGCGAGCTGGCAGCCGGCGGCGTGGAACCAGGTCGGACAGGCCGGTGCGGACCAGCGGACGCCGGACCTCTCGGGGATCATCCAGGAGATCGTCGGCCGCGGCGACTGGGCCTCCGGCAACGCGATGGCTCTCTTCGTCAGCGGATCGGGCGAACGCACCGCCGAGTCCTACAACGGCGACTCCAGCGGCGCACCGCTCCTGCACATCGAGTGGACAAACTAACCAGAGAAGGCCTGGACAAGAACAAACGAGCGAGCCGTAACTCGCTGAGAGCCCGGAGGCCTGTAAGCTTCCGGGCTTTCTTCTTTGGTGACCTAACCCGTGCGGTTGGATGCTCGCTTTCGCGGGCATGACGAATCGACGTCATCAGGCCGCCCGCTTGCCCGGGCAAGACCGAATCACAACCGATAACCCAGCATCAGCATCATCAGATGCGCGCTGAACAGCTTGTCGGGATCGTTAGAGTTCCGTGTCTCGAAGCGGTACCCTAGCTGAAGTGACACGTTGCGTAAGATCTCGCTACTCGCAGACGCTCCGATCGTCAGGCGGTTGTCCCTGCGCAAGTAATCCTCTTCCTCGATCTCGACAAATCGGTCTCGGTACGACTTGATGCGATACTCAACCTGAGCCTTCGCCTGTATCGACCGTGACACCGGAAAGCGGTATGAGGTCTCGATTTTCCAGCGATCGTACTCGCCCCGAGTCTCCTGCTCTTCGTTCCACTCACGACGGATGTCAAGCTCCCATCTCCGCCCGTCTTCGCCGCGCTGTTGCAGCACGATGCCGGTGCGTGGCTTGAAGGCGTCGTCGATCGGTGACTCAGGGATCCTCTTCCACACCATCGCGCCGTAGAGAATCACGCGCTGGTTTCGGGAGAAGCGAAACTGGACCTCCTGGTCTATGCGATACTCATTTGAAACGTCGCGGTCCTCGGAGGAACCGCGGATGGAAAGCTGACCAGACGTCTGCGGTCGGATCGTGCCGGAAGACACGGGTTCGAATACCAGCTCTCCCAAGTGGCTCGTCCGAGTCCATCGTTCGGAGTTGGAGTAGTCGTGCCTTGCGAGCACGTACGTCCCGGATAGAACCGGATCTTTGCGAGAGCTGCGGACCATGAGCTTGGCCGCCGGCACCAGCCCGTAGGACGACACGGGCTCGTCGTCCTGGTCGATGTTTGAGTCGTAGACGCTCGCGAACTGTACCTCAGCGTTAACGAGCAACAACGTTGGCGGCGGACGGCGAAGCTGTCCATGCGTTTCAGACCGAGGCTCGAATCGCAAGTAGACCGAGTCACCTCGTCGAAGCGCCAGCTGCGGGCGCGACCCGAGAAGTTGGTCTTCCAGAAAGGCCAGCTCGGCCGTCTTGTCGGAGAGGCCTATCACCCGCAGGCTACCAACGTATGACGTCTCACTAAATGCGTCGACTGTGTCGCGGACGGAGATGCCGTGGTCGCTTCCGGCCGCTACCTGAATCGATGTGTCGCTTGCCTTCTCGATCTGCGTTCGAATACTTGTCTCCTGGCCGTATGACCGGGGAGTCACGATTAAGACCGCAGCGAGAGCCTGCCACATCCACGTTCTGCACGCGGGACGTGATCGGCCGACCAGGTACGATCGTAAGTGATGAAGCCGCTTCATTGTCGCGAAGGTTTGGGAAAAGGTGGGGGGTGCTCTCGGTGGTGACAATAAGGTGACGTCGAATAGGCTCGCTGGGCTAGTCCGTCATTCTCATGCTGCGGCAGCCGGCCGGAGCCGTCGCTCGCAGCATGCCATCAACGATTCTGTTGTGGATGACCGACCCGGCCTGACGCAACTCAGGTAGATGTGTCGTGCGAGCGTGAGCGTGGCAAAGCTCTGGATGCGCCGCCGATCCGCAGGGCCATCGGCGTCCCGGTATCCCGCGCGAAACGCGCGAACCAGATCATCCAGCGCTTCAGGATCATTGTAGTTGCGGATTCCCAGCTCTACGAGGTGACCGATGAAGTTACCGGCATCGATCGCGGGGTCGCCGAGCGAATAAAGGTCGAAGTCGATGATGTACACCTGCCGGCCCTCCACCAGTACATTCTCCGGGTGAAAGTCTCGATGAATGGCCGTCAGTGAATAGGGGCTGTCGGAGACCAGATGTCTACAGCGGGATAGTATGTCGGATGCTCGGTCCGCGTGGTCCGGACGTGCGTCGCCGTAGCGCTTGAGGCAATCGGTTAGGATCCCTACTTCTTGCGGCACCGTGTGGTGCCGGTCGGTTAGTGCGCGCACCGCGTGAAGAGACGCCAAGCCCCTGCCGATCCGCCAGGCGACGTCCTCTCCCTGGTCGGTCAAGAGAGCATCGGCGGCGCCATTCGCATTAACCCTCTGGTAGAGCGTCATGTTGAGTTCGTCGAGGATCGCAACGGGTCGCGGCACGGCGAAGGGTCGGCTTGCTCCCGCTGCAAATCCAAGGCCGTGCAGCTCTTGCATGACGCTGTAGCTCCTGCGGTTGACGCCTTTGTGGCGCACCTTTCCGATGAGGCCGAACTCATTACCTTCGTGGTCATAGGCTACCACGAATCGTTTGCCGGGTCGCCGCTTCACCAATCGTGCCGACGAGATCCGGGCGCCACCTGAATCAACCTCATCGATGATGCGGATTCTTCGGGACCGCAGCAATCTGCCTACGTAATCTGCGTCGAGAGCACGGGATAGCAGCTCGTTCTCCTTTGGGTCGGGGTCTGAATCTGCAGAAGCAGTAGACGGCAAGGGTACTTTGAATGTTGTGGCGGCCGAGCCGCTATCCTGATTCGATCCGGACTGTTTCAATGGTTGGCCGTTCTGCTCCGCGTCTCGCGCCTCCTGAGACCAACTTGCTTTCGTGTTCTCTGCCCCGTAATCCAACGTTGATGTCGCCGGGCCTCGATGTGTCGGTAGTACGGCGTTTGGCGAATGTGTACTTCCTCGATCGATCCCGAGCAGCACATCGCACCGGTCTAGAATTCGGCTCATCTGATCGGGCCAGTCCCGGTCGCCGCTCCGGAAGGGCGTGGACGCCAGCTGAAGCAACACAACTGCCGTGAGGGCGGACAGCGAAGTGCGGAGGCGGCCTCCTCCTTCCAGGTATCCAGACTTCAAGGCGAGGACAATCGGTTCGATTTGGGCCGGGTCGATTCGGCCGCAGCAGCCGTCTAGCTCAAGGTGAGCCGCAAAGGTGGCGAGATCGATCTTGGCGGGTCCCATAGCCGTTCGATCGAAGTCGAGAAACCGTATCTCCTCGCCGGTAACAAGCACCTGTTCGTGATTGAAGTCGCCGTGCAGGAAGCATCGACGTGCGCTCAGTTCGGCCACGACGCGTCGCGCGTGGCGGAACAGTTCGGCAAGCTGGGTCTTGCGCTCGGGCAACAGCACGACGAGCGTGCGTTGCAGGTCTACGGCCGACTCTGTCATTGCAGCCGCTGCATGCTGCGGCAGTTTATCAGGCTCAAGTCGGTGCAGTCGGGCCAGCGCTTGTCCGGCGGCTTCAACGTGAGCCTCTTCCCATTCCGACGAGAGAATGAGGTCGTGCATCGATCGACCCTTGAGCCATTCGAGGACGAGCGTCGACAGGTGCGGGATCTCGCCGAGAAGGCGCGGGGTCGGTATGATGTCATTGTTGGAAACCGCGTTCCAACCGGACACGGCTCTGGCAAGTCCTTGGCGAGTGAACGCCTTGACGCAGGCCGCATCTCCGCGGCGATCGTACAGTCGTCCCACGTAGCGGCGCTCGGGCTTGTAACGGATAGTCTCGATGGCTGACCGTCGCCTGCTCGCGCCAGCCATTCGTGCGATCCGACGGATTTCGCGGTGGAAGGAAAGACGGGACAGCGTCCGCAGCTTTGCGTCGGCCGGAAACGTCGCTACTACTACACTCGGGTCGTCGAGAACGAGTAATCCCCGCGTGTTGGAGTCCGGTCCCGGATTCTTCTCGCGGGCCTTCAAAAGCTTCGCGTGGTCGGTCGGTCGAAATGCTTTTCCGTACAGCTCAACTACGTCGTGCCGGCCGTAGCCGACCAGTATGTTCACGCCCGGTTTGTATCGGATGTAGAGAAGTCGGAGTCCGTCACATGCGGGACGTCCGTGCTCCCGCATCTTCTCACCGACGGCACTTGCATCAAGGAGCAAATGCATACCCGGTAGTTGACCATCACGCTCGGCCAGTCTTATGTCGTGGTCGTTCAGCACGTCGTTTCTCTATGCGGCGAGGCTCGTTACTGCGTTCCGGATCAGTTTCTGCATCGTTCGCGGTTTCCCATTGCACGCTTGCCACCAGTTCCAGCCGAGGTCGGCCTCTTCGGCTACGAGCAAGCTGTGTTTTTCCGAGTAGGTGCCATAGCCGAGGGTTTCCAGCAAGTCGCCGCAAAGCGCCTCGAAAAGCGCGAGATCGTGCTCCGACATCTGGGTTCGCCAGTCACGCAGGCCCTGCGTCGGCCGAAGCCATGCGGACTTGGCTGAACGGTTTGCGGTTGACTTCTCTTTGCCTTCGAAGTACCTCGCCATTTCCACGTCGTATGGGATGCCGAGAAATCGCGTGATGCGGTCGAGTTCGAACTCGGGCGCAGACACCAGGTCCTCATACCTGAGCTCCAGCACTTTTTCGAGTCCGTGCGTGGCTCGAGCCTGTAGCGCAGGTTCGACCTGCCATCGCCACCACAGTGCCGATGCGGCCATCGGGCTTACCGGCCACAGTGTCCACCGGCCGGGGCCCTTCGTCGGGTTCGCCCAATCAATCGTCGAGAGGGCTACATCGCGGCCATCGCGAACGATGTGAATGAACCTGGCCTCTGGAAAGAGGGAGATCAGCCGGTCGATGTGCTGTCCGTAGTCGGGGGTCTTCTCGCCCGCCAGAGTCTTTCCGTGAAGGTGCGCGAAGGCATCGTACAGCAGTGAGACGAACTCGCTAAACGATGATGCTGCGAACGCAGCCTCTGACAAGTGCTCCTCGGTCAACCCCAACCGGTCGAGCCGACGGTACGACCGTACCCGTTCGACCAGGTCTGCCGTGAGCCGAGGGTCCGTTTCGGTTTCTTTCGCAATGACGCGGGGAATGAAATGGGTGTCGTTGGCTACCGCGAGGTCGCCGTGATTGTCCAGCATCCTCTGAAGCAGGGTGGTGCCCGATCGGGGACACCCGACAATGAAAACGTGTGGGTTCTTCGCCATGGGATCATGCGGTCCGAGCGTAGCGGACCTCTCTGGTGGGTACATGGTTCTTCTTCATCTTGTGCAGCGCATTCATGCGGGCGAATATTCCGTTCTGGTCAAGGAGGTCGGCGGGATTGCCGTCTTCCACGATCCGGCCGCCTTCCAGCACGACGACGCGGTGGCAGCGGGCCGCGAGGGCGACTTCGTGCGTTACGAGCAGCACTGTCCGACCGCGACTTACCTGTTCGAGGGCGGATATCACTTCCCCGCTGGCATGTTCATCGAGACCGGTCGTGGGCTCATCCAGGATGAGGATGGGCGTTCTTCTGATCGCGGCCCTGGCGAGGGCAATTCGTTGGCGTTGTCCAGCCGAAAGAGTCGCGCCCGATTCTGCCAGCTGGGTGTCGTAGCCATCGGGCAGAAGGCTGATGAAGTTGTGGGCGTGAGCGAGCCGCGCGGCTGCGACAATCTCATCTGTACCTGCCTCCGGCACCCCCAATGCGATGTTCTCAGCCACCGTCGCGGCGAACAATGCCGTCGATTGTAGAACGATACTGATTTGGCCGCGCAGGGAGGCGAGTGTGTATTCCCGGATGTCTCTTCCATCTACGAGGACCGACCCTGACGTCGGGTCGTATAGGCGGGGGACCAGCGATATCAGCGTAGACTTTCCGTGTCCCGAAGCACCGATGATTGCGACGCGCTGACCGGCCGGTATTCGTAGGTCGATGTTTGCAAGGTGTTCTCCTGCGTTATCGTAGGAGAAGCATACGTTGCTGAACGTGATCTCGCCCAGTAGCGGAGGAGTCTCTTCGGCGTCCGGGGAATCGACTACGGTCGGCGTCTGCGCAAATAGCTCCATCACCCTTTCACTCGCCGCCGATGCCTTCGCAAGCCGGCTCGAGTATTTGGCGAAGTCCTGCATCGGCTTGAACATCGCCTTGAGGTACGATAGGAAGACCAGCAGTTCACCTGGTGTGAGTCCGCCGCGAAGCACTAGCATGCCCCCGTAAAACAGCACGGCAGCGGTTGAAAGGCCGGTCATCACCTGCACCGATCCCTGCAGCTTCGCAGCCAGTCGCCTGATCTTCACGCCCTCCTTCAGGCTTTTCTTGTTCTGTCCCGCGAACGCGTCGACAAATACTTGCTCGAGAGAGAGCGCCTGTACCGCCTCAATGGCATGAATCGACTCGGAAGCGGTTGCGGCGATAGCACCTTCACGTTTGCGTTGATCGCGCGAGGCACGCTTTATCTTTCGGTTGAGTCGGGTTGCCGGCAGGAAATAGAGGGGGAGTGATAGTAACGCCACGAACGCGAGCGACGCGTTAACCCACAGCATGAGAGTCGCCATAACCACGAAGACGAGAACGCTCGCCAAGAGCGGCATAAGCGCCGTTGTGGTGACTTCCTTGAGCCGACCGATGTCGCCGGTCATCCGAACGATCAAGTCGCCGCGGCGCGATCCTGTGTGAAACGACAACGGCAGGCAATGCACGTGTCGATATAGGTCGGCACGTATGCGTGTAAGCGCACGGTTTCCTACAAGCGCGAACCCGACTTTGTGTGCATAGGTGGCTACGGCGCGGAGTGTGAGGATGACTACGAGGGCGCCACCCGCGAGACCAAGAAGCAGTACAGGGTTGACGGCAGTGCTATTCGTTCCAACCCCGAGCACTTCGTCGAAGACGATCTTTATCGGCCAAGGCTGGAGAGCGCGAAGTACCACTCCCGCCAGAAGGGCACTCAATGAGCCCGCAATCATCCATCGATGTGTTCGCAGGTAGGGCCAGAAATGACCGATCGTGCGTACGAGCGTGGGCACCGAGTGGCGTATGGAAGCGGGTCGACTCATGCGGCGACAGAATGAGCCACGCTGATCCCCGCCGACTCGAGCGTTCGTATGCCAACGGACCACCACGTGTGTTTGTCCATCACGTAGCGTCGTGCGGCGACGGCCATTATCGAGGCGTGAACCGGGTCGGCGAAGACGGAGTATATCGCCTCGGCCATTGCGGTGACATCACCGGGCTCGACAAGTAGACCCGTTTGTCCGTGAGACACCAACTCCGGAATCTGACCGCACCGAGTAGCTACCGTGGGGACGCCCCCAGCCATGTACTCGAAGACCTTGAGCGGGGAAAAATAGGATTCTCCGTCTCTGGGGTACGGTGCCACGGCCACGTCCATCGCGGAGAGAATGCGTGGGATATCCTCATGCGGCACGACACCGGTGAAACGAACCCGATCCGACACGCCCAGGTGTTCTGAGAGGGTTTCGAGGCTGGTCCGCTCCGGTCCGTCGCCGACGATGACCAGCTCTGCATTGGCGATCCGTTCGCAAACCAGTTGCCACGCCCGTACCAGGTCTTCGACGCCGTGCCAAGGCTTGAGGCTGCCCACGAATCCGGCCGTAAAGCTTTCTCGTCGCCTCGAATTGTGACTTCGTTTTCGGGGTCGAAATCGGTCGGCGTCGACTCCATTCGGTATGACGTGAACAATGTCGACGTCGGGCGCCATTGACAGCACGTAGTCCTGCACTTCCCTCGACACTGCAATCACAGAGCTGGCTGCACGAAATGCTACGCGGGCGGTGCGGCGTGCGAGTTCTGCTCGGGCCAGATGCCGGTGACGCTGCTGCTCGTCAATAAGCGGGGCATTTACCTCAAGAATCCCGGCGATGCCATCTTCTTGAGCATATTCCATTCCTGCATAGGCAAATAGAGAATGTCGCTCATAAACGACATCAAATTTATCGTCGGATCGGAGCGCTTGCCTCAGCAACTCGTTCATGGCGATAGCGATGGCCTCGCTATCACCGAGCGGGTCTCCCTTGACCGGTAGCGTTTTAACTGCGACTGAATGCAGATCAGAGGGCGGCGGCCCTCCGATGCGCGGCGTGAAGACGGTCACCTCTGCACCGAGTGACACAAAAAACCGCAGTATTTCCTGCACGTGTATTGAGCAGCCTTTGGACCCAAATACCGGCACGCCTGCATCCATGCATACGTAAGCGATTCTCATGCCACCCTCCCCAGAAAGACGCGGCGGGCTGTAGCGCCACGATGTTCGTGCATCACATGGGTGAAAAGTCCTCGAAGCTCGGCGCAAGAATTTTCGACGTTAAAATTCTGCTCCACGAGTTTGCGGGCGTTGCCGGCAAGCTGACATCGAAGCGGTGACTCCTGCAGCAAGGTGGTCATTGCAGCCGCGAGTGATCGCGGGTCGCGTTGAGGTACCATGAGTCCCGTCTCACCATGATGAACGATTTCTGGTATTCCCGTCACGTCGGTCGATACGCACGGTGTACCAAGAGCCATCGCTTCCAGCAAGACCGTGGGCAGCCCATCCTGGTTACCGTCGGTACCGATCACGCATGGCACAGCCATGACCGACGCCTTGCGGATCATGGCAATGACGTCGGGGCGAGGCCTCGGACCAACAAGACGCACTTTGTCACCCAGCTCGAGTTCGGCGATGCGTTCCTCCAGAGCTGCACGTTCTTCACCCTCTCCAATAACGACGCACGAGAAGCGACATCCCTTGTGATGCAGTATGGCGCACGCGTCGATCAAGACCTCGAAGCCTTTCTTCTCCACAAGGCGTCCGACAGCGAGAATGAGCGGAGCGCGCTCGGCTGGAGATGAGAAGCGAAATTCCTCGACGTTCAGGCCGTTGTAGATCCGCCGGACCCGGGCGGCATCCTCGTCGAACTTGTCTTTCAGGAATCGGACGTTGAAATCACTCACGGTCACCGTAAAGGCAGCTTCCCGCAGCTTGTCTGCCAGCGATATTTCGTCTACGTCCTTGTGGAAGATGTCCTTTGCGTGGGCGGTAAAGCTATACGCGATGTTAGACATGCTGCTTGCAAGTCGAGCGACGTCGGTCGCGGCGCTGGCAAAGTGTGCATGCAGGTGCGCCACCCCGTGATCGGCCGCGAGCTCTGAAAGATGGATCGCCTGGAATATGTCTCTTGCCGGCAGCCGGCTCGCGCCCTCCAGGGACGCCCAGATGCGCGGAAACCTTTCCGCCGCCTGCACCAACCGGCCCCAGAAAGCCGTCGCGCGTGAGGTCGTTTCCAGATAATGGACGGGCGCGCGAACGTCGGCAAGAATGCTCTGGAAATGCGTGTCGCAAGGCGGGCGCAGTGCGAAGATCTCGATGTCGAGTCCGGCACTTTCATGCGACAGTATTTCGTTGACGATAAACGTTTCTGAGTAGCGCGGATACCGCTTGACGACGTAGCCTATCTTGCTCATCTCGTTCTCTGTTATCCCGTTAGCGCAAGCGTCGGGCTGGAGGTCAACTTCCTGACCTGTTCTACAATCGTCTCGAGGCCGCCGATGTCGATGACGCCACGCGAATCGATCGGAGCGCAATCATCCTCACCAATCCAAGCCGCAATTCGCGCAACGGACAGGTCATGGGGGTGGACCAGGTCAACCAGGTCTCGAGCAGAAAAAGCCTGGGCACGAACGAGTTGCTCCTGGCGTGGTGACACGCGAGGCACGATGAGGGGCCGCTTCCCGAGCGACAGCAGCTCGAGAACTGTGTTGTAGCCGCCCATGGCTACCACGCGGGACGCAGCCCGGTACAGCTGGATCGGGTCTGTGGAGAACCGGCGTATCGTCACCTCCGGGTGCGTACCAAGTCGTCGCGCGTCTGCATCGCTCATGAACGGTCCGGTCAGGATCATGCCCTTCCGACGGTTCACGGCGCAAGCCTGCGCAAAGGTCGATGCGAGTCGTGCTCCGTCGTGGCCTCCGCCGACGATGCATAGGTCCGGGCTTTCGGTATGGCGGATTCGGGATCCGCGTCCTCCAGGATGCACCATGGGTTTGATGTATCCCGTGAAGACCGTCTTGCGTCGCACGAACTCCGGAAAGTCGTATTCCCGAAGAGCATCGAAGACGTCTTGATCACCGTAGATCCAAACGACATCATACAGTTCGCGAATCGCCGCGATGTTGTCGTTTCGGGACCATTCCCGTCGGACGTTTTCCGGTGTGTCGAGTACATCCCGCAATCCGAGCACGCATCTCGTGCCCCCGTTGGCCTGGAGTGCGACGAGAGTATCGTCCAGTTCGCCAAGGGCTCCGCGTGGCACATTGTCGACGATGAAGATGTCCGGACAAAAAGAGGTTGCCGCCGCACGGATCGAACCCGATCGTATCGCCACAAGGTCGGATAGACCGACGCCCAATCGCCTGGGCTCATACTTGAGGTTGTCGATCTTTGCGAGAGCGGGGAGAAGGAGAGTATCGATGCCGTTCGTCATCGAAAACGACCCTGCCTCGCGAATTCCAGATATCAATAGAATGTGTGCTGACAGCTTCGACCGAAGCGTTTCTGCGATGAGAAGATTTCGGCGCAGGTGGCCAAGTCCGCAGGTGTCGTGGGAATAGAGAGCGATCCGAAGCGGGGGATTGTGACTGGCGCTCGCTTTTCGGTTGCCGCGTCGTCCGGTCATTCGACTTTGAGATGGTGGTCGGGAAGAAACCACGACGGTCGATGACCGAAGACTCACGTCGTCGAACTGCGCGTCGTGTGCGGTGCGACGAAGGTAATCCGACGACGGGCCCTACGTTCAGGGACAGGGTGCACGGGCTCGCGTCGGCTCGCGTAACAAATGGACGCACTACACCGCGAAATAATCGGTTAGAAATGCAGGTTCTTAAATGAAAACCGGACTACGGCGAATCCGGAGCCGTCATCTGGTCATTAGATTGTTTTGTCTGTCATTGAGTACGCCCGCCGGCTCGGCCCGGCCAACACACAGGACTATGCCGACTCCCGTGCACATCCTCTGGGTCGACGACTATCATCTAGGCGATCCATTGTTCGCTCAGAACCTGGCACGGCATCTGGCGCACGTCGAAACGGCGGCGCGTCGTGCAATCGTGGTGCACGGAAGTGGAGAACGGGCAGAACGCCTTCTCGAGGGGCGGGGCAAAGAGGTGGTCCGGACAGGGGGAGTCCTTCAGGTCGACGAAGTGGACATGCATCTCGTGGAGCGCGCGCTTCGCGAGGCTAACAAAGATGTGACGGGAGTGCTTACGGAGTTTGGCGTCCCGGCCGTTGGCATTCAGGGAAGCGACCGTGGATTGCTGAAGATCGGGAATGATGGTGCGCCTCGGGCCGGCAAAACGAAATGGCTACCCTCATTGGTTGATAGCGGCTCGGTACCGGTCATCTCATCGCTGGCCGGCGGTGCCGATGGAGCACGGGAGATCGGGATAGCGGAAGCAGTCGTCGCCATCGCGAAGTCACTGGGTTCAAACGATTGCCTGATCGTGGTCTTCCCGAGATCGGGCAGGGCGGGAGTCATCGCCGAGGGTGAACATCAGAGCGAGATTGGGCTAAACGAGCTGTGCGTCCACGTATTTGAAGGGCAGAAAGTCGCCCTTTATTCACTCGTGGAAAATGGTTTTGCGGTACGATTGACGTCTGCCAGACATGCCATTTCGGCAGATTCGGGGCGATTCACGGAGGTTTTGGGCGCAAAAACGGCCTAAATCGGCCTTTTTTGACTATTTAGTGAGATTCTCGCCTTGACTGCCCGTGCAGGTTGGTGTAAGTTTTTGCATTCCCAGGCGCCTCGAGGCGCTTTTAGACGATTTCCCATGTAAACCCACTTTGAACCTGGAGGTTATTCCATGAGCAAATTCAGTGAGCTGAAGAACTACGTCGACGAGCTCGAGGCGGATTTCGAGAAGTTCTACAGCAAGGCCAACAAAGCTGCCGGCACGCGCGTTCGTAAGGCGATGCAGGATCTCAAGAAGATGGCCCAGGAAATTCGCGTCGATGTACAGGAGCGGAAGAACAGCATGTAGGCTGACGCTTCCCACCGATTTTCGAAGAGCCGCGTCTGCCGATGGACGCGGCTCTTTTTTTGCGTGCCTCTTCCATAGGCCTTTTCAGTCGTCCGGGATCAATTACACAATAAGAAACGACCGCTCACCGTGTCCAGCGATCATACGCGCAAAGACCCGCGATATGAGGGGCGCTCCGTGACGGAGCTAATCCCGGCCTTGCGCTCCGGGGATTCGGTTGCATTCGAGTTAGTCTACGAGCAGGTGTACTCTGAACTCCGGCGGCTCGCGCACGTCGTGCGCGGCAGTCGTAACGAATGGACACTGAACACTACGGGGCTCGTGCACGAGGCGTACCTTCGCCTGGTACGATCCGATAATCTATTGGTTAACGATCGTGTGCATTTCCTGCGTGTGGCTGCTCGTGCAATGCGCCAGGTATTGGTAAACCTCGCCCGGCAACGGTCGGCCGAAAAGAGGGGTGGCGGAGATCGCACAGTCACGTTCGTCGAGGAGGCGTACAAAGATCCTGTTGACCTCGAAAAGATTCTCGAACTCGAGGACGCAATCTCCCGACTCGAACGAATGGACAGCCGCATGGCGCAGATTGTGGAGTGCCGCTTCTTCGCGGGGCTAAGTGTTCAGGAAACGGCGACGGCGCTCAACATCAGTCCAGCGACTGTAAAACGAGACTGGAGAGCTGCCAGAGCATGGCTAACGCAAGCGATGACCGAATAACGTTTGCGTATTAGCTCACCTGAGGTCGCAGAGAGTCACATTACCTTAGCTGTCAGCCACGAACGATCAGACCGTTGAATAGGGATAACTGGAGTAGGGTACAGGATATATTTCACCGCGCGCTGGAAGTGCCCTCGGCCGAACGTGACACATTCCTCGATGACGTATGCGAGGGTGATGCGAAACTACGAAACCAGGTCCTCGCTTTGATCGCTGCTGACGAGCAACCGGCCTCAGTCTTCGACGTCACGATCCATCCGCTCTCGGACGACCGGATCAGAGGTGAGCTTGAGCGCATCGCCGGTGAAGACCCGCCGGACGAGGCAGTGCAGGGTGACGACTCGCGATTCGATCAGTCGGAGTTGAAAGACCGGTTGTCTCCCGGCGCGGCCTTTGGGCCCTATACGATTGTCGAACGCATCGCGGCCGGGGGGATGGGTGCCGTTCTCAAAGCACGTCGAAACGACGGGGCTTTTCAAAGGACGGTAGCACTCAAGTTGATCCGGCTCGACGTGGATTCGCCGACGACACGCGATCGATTCTTTCGGGAGCAACGGCTTCTGGCCGGGCTCGAGCACCCATCTGTTGCACGACTGTACGACGCGGGCGTCGCCGACGGCACGCCGTTCATCGCAATGGAATACGTGGACGGCAGTCCCATCGATGTCTTCTGCGATGATCATCGGCTTGGAATCGACGAAAGGATCGAGCTGTTTATTCGCGTTTGCGAAACCGTTCACTTTGCGCACCAGAACCTCATTATCCATCGCGATATCAAGCCATCGAATATCCTCGTGACCGCTGAAAGGGAAGTAAAACTGCTGGACTTCGGAATTGCCAAGATGGTCGCAGGGGAGTCAGAAGAGGAGCAAACATATACGCAAACTGGATTCCGTCTGATGACACCGCAGTACGCGAGTCCGGAGCAGCTAGAGGGGAAGCAGGTCACGACAGCGAGCGATGTCTACAGCCTTGGGGTCATACTCTACCGCTTACTGAGCGGGCGCCTGCCATTTCCCACGAAAGGAAATGTCTGGGATGTTGGCAGTCGGTTCGAGGTGACGGTGCCCAGCACAGTCTTTTCACGAGTGTGGACCGAAAAAGCAGCGGTCGGAGATTCAGCGGTAAGCACCGCGACTATTGCCGAAGCAAGGAGCTCCAACGTCGACGCGCTACGACGCCGCCTTCGCGGCGACCTCGACACGATCGTTGCGAAAGCGCTCAGAGTCGAGCCCGAGCGTAGGTATGCCTCGGCCGAAGCAATCGCAGCTGATTTGCGGAGACACTTGGAAGGTCTTCCCGTCGAGGCTCAACCCGATACGCTGGGCTACAGAACGCGCAAGTTTGTGAGTCGTCACCGTGTCGGCGTCGCGATGTTCGCAGCTTTCATGTCGCTACTCGTTGCCTCCATCATCGTGGCGTCCGTGCTGCGAGTTCAAGCGACACGAGAGCGCGATGCCGCCAATGCGGTGGCTAACTATCTCGAGGACCTGTTTTCGGCAGCCGACCCGTATGCACGTACGAGTCAACGCCTGGACACACTGCGGGCCATAGATCTGGTCGAAAGGGGTAGCGCGAGGCTGGCGGCGCTGAATGGTCAGCCACTTGTTCAGGCGCGACTAGCCGACATACTCGGTAATGTCTATCGCGGGATTGGCTATCGCGACTCGTCAGTTGCCATGCACCGTCGCGCCGTCGCGATTCGGCGCGAAAACTTCTCATCGGACGAGGCGGCATTGGTTCAGTCCATGTGGTTTCTGGCTGAAGATCATATCCATTCCGGCCAATATGACGAGGCAGAGGTACTGCTAATTGAAACGCTTGATCTGGTGCCTAGGGGCGGGCGACATCTGGAGAAAAGAGGGCAGATCCTCCAGTCACTGGCGAATGTCAAGCGAACAAAAGGACATTTCGAGGAAGCACTGCGTTACGCAGAGGAATCTGTGGCCATCCAGAGGCAATTGGACGCGTCCGCGGAGCCTTCGCTCGAACTGGCAACGCGCCTATCGGACATGGCCCTCCTGTTGCGCCAAATGGAGCGCTACACCGAGGGGGAGCCCCACATTCGCGAGGCGTTCGAGATCTGGGATCAAACGGGCCGCGACCATCCCGAGAAAGCTGCCCTGTTGATTACCCTCGGATCCATTCTCCGAAATACGGGAAGATTGGAAGAGGCGGAAGACGCGTTTTCACTGGCACTGGATATTGAAACGCGAATCCTCGGTGCCGACCATCCGCAACTCGCATTGACGTTGAGTCATCTGGCCGAAGTCGCACGCGACCGAGGGGACTTTGATCGTGCGATCGAACTGTATCGAAGTGCCATTGACCGTATTGAATCGATCGATCCGAGCGATCCGGGCGTTGCCATTATGGGCGGCCTTCTCGCGCGGGTACTGCATGACGACGGTCACTATGCCGAAGCCGAGGCTACCTATCGCAGTTCGATCGCTGGTATGAAACGCATCTTCCCCGAGACGCATGTGCGAATAGGTCGTTCGTACGTCGGACTGGGCCACGTGTATCGCGATATGAACGACTATGAAGCGGCGGAAGAGGCTTATCTCGAGGCGGAACGCGTCTTGAGCGTCGAGGGCAATCCGGGCGTGGAGCGGGCACAAGCGTCCCTGGCGAAGCTCTATCGCGTGTGGGGCCGCGACGAAAGGGCCACGTATTATGAGTCGCTAGTTGAGGGACCAGTGGAGGTCAGCGAACAGTGAGGCTAAGCGGGCGGTCCGTCGAACTCGTGAAGGTAATGGTCCGACGCACACGTAATCGTAACGCCAATTCTCACCTCTTCTTAACCATTGCGCAAGCGCCCCAATTCGATATTTCGACCATCTCACCCGAACCGTCGTCACACACACAAATCATTCAGAGCCCCATGAAACGGTACGGACTGAAGATACTTGCGGCCGTTGCGGTCGTATTCGCCACAGCGCTCCCCGCCATCGCGCAGGAAGCGGAAGACGCTCCACCGCCACCGCCACCGGAAGGATGGCAACCCTCGGCAACACTGAAGGTCGCCGGGTCGCAGGTCGGATTCTCGAATTGGCAGGGCGGAGGCATCAACTCGCTGGCAGTGACCGGCGGCGTCGAGGCACTCGCCACCAAAGAGACCGCTCGCATCCGACAGAAACTCAGCGGACGTTTCGGACTTGGAGGAATCAAGCAAGACACGCTCGACCTCCGAAAGTCCGAAGACATCCTTCACGCTAGATACTCAGTGCGCTACAAGGGTGACGGCTTTCTTGCCAAGTGGAATCCGACATTTGCAGCGGAACTCCGCACCCAGTTCCTCGAGGGCTTCGACTACGGCGTGCAGCCGGAAGCAAAGGTGTCCGACTTCTTCGCGCCTGCCTACGTTACACAGGCGCTCGGCTTGACCTACGCTGTAAATGGTTGGTTCACCCAACGCTTCGGTCTCGGCGCCAAGGAGACGATTGTTCGTATCGAGGAGCTTCGCGGATTGTATGGTCTCGACGTCGACGAGAGTGCCCGGTTTGAGGCCGGCCTCGAATCGCACACGGAGATCGACCGCAATTTGGCCGAGAACATCAACTACAAGAGTGTGCTGTCGCTCTTCGCCGCATTCAACAATCCGGACAAACCGGACGCTATCTGGGAGAACCTGATCACCATGAAGGTGAACGACTGGCTGCAGACGAACTTCGAGGTCGTGCTGCTGTACGATGACGATGTAAGCAGCAAGGTTCAGCTTAAGGAGGTCTTCTCCATCGGCGTTACCTTCCTGCTGCTCTGATCGTTTGGACCCAAGCGACCCCGTTCCACACTGAATGAACTGCGGCTAATCGGATCTTCGCGGCCGACGCGCATCGCCGTTGCCGTCTATGCGGTGACGGCGATCGCGCTCTGGCCCGTACCACTGCTGAATGCGTTGCACGTGGAGTCGGCCGCCGTGCTCGCGCTTGTCGGCTTTTTCGTGGCGGGAGTTTCCTCGATTGCGCATTTGCGCCGAGGTTTCCGGCCGGCACCGGTCGTTCTCGTGCAGGTGTTCCTGCTTCTCGTGCCGCTACTGCTGCTGCTGATCGCCCGACTGTGGGCACCGTCCTGTTCGATCGCGACCGGGCTAATGTTCTTCGGACTCTTTCCGGTGATCAGCGTGGTCTTGGCTGCAGGATTGGCAAGCTTCATGAACACCCTGAAGGTGAAGCGGCCAACGGTGATGTTTGTCGGGGTAGGCGTCGCCATTTCGGTTCTGACGCCGATCTATGACCTCGGCTTGCATCCGCAACTGTACACCTACAACCACGTCTTTGGCGGCGTGCTCGGGCCGATCTACGACGAGGAGCTCGCGATTCGCCCCGGCCTTTTCGCTTTTAGATTGATGACACTGGTCTGGGCGACGTTGCTCTTTCTGGCTAGCGCGATGATCCGGTGCCGCGCTGGTTTTGGAAGTCCGATAGCGGCTGGAGCTGTCGCGGCTACAGCGGCGTTGGCGATCGGATACCTTCATTCTGACGAACTGGGATGGAACACGACGCATGACTTGCTTCAGAAGCAACTGATCAGCACGAGGATAACTGAGCACTTTGAAATTCATTACGACGAACGTGCATTTTTGCCAGGAGACGTCGGACGGCTGGTCTCGGAGATGGAGTTCAGGTACGCGTGGATCTCAAGGCGGCTCGACACGGCTGTACCGGACAAGATCCTGGTCTACCTGTATCCCACCGCACAGCTCAAAGGGAGGCTGACGGGCTCTCGATACAGTAGTGTCACACCCATCTGGCTTCCGCGGCCGCAGATTCACATGCTGGCACGCCGTGTCGACGAAAGTTTCGATCACGAGCTGGTCCACGTCTTTTCACGCGAATTCGGCCTGCCGCTCATCAGGGCGTCACTTTCTGTCGGTCTTGTGGAGGGACTTGCATCCGCGCTTGAATCTCCCGACGGACGCCCGTCGGCCCGAGACCTGATGGCGGCGACGATCATGTCGGGTGATCGGGACTCGTCGGGCACCGTGAATGATGTCGTAGCCGGCCTGAGCGCGTTTGGCTTCTGGACAGGAAGAGGAGCCGTATCGTACGCAGCGAGCGGATCACTCGTCGACTATCTGTTGCGCGCCTACGGAGCCGGTCCACTCAAGGCCGCGTATGCCACATCCGATTTTGAGCGTGCCTACGGCCGGACGATCGAGGAACTGGTGGGCGAGTGGTACCACGATCTGAGATCGGCAGAGTACGTATCGGCGGCAGCGCTTCCGACCGCACAGCGTCTCTTCTCGATCCCGTCGCTTTTCGAGATGGAGTGCCCGCACGAGGTGCCGGGATACGTGTCCGCCTACCGGGAAGCGAGCGACTACCTTTCCGTGTACGACACGACCTCGGCGTTATCGTCGCTCCAGCAGGCCGTAGCGCTGAATGGTGAGTACCTTCCGGCCGTCCTACGGCTTGGGGCGGTGCAAATGCGAAAAGGGCAATGGGATGAAGCCCGGCAGATTCTCTCGCACGACTCGACGCGGGCAGCGTATCCAACCTTTCAACTGTTGGAAGCAGATCTTGCCGCCGTCGGCGGACAGGCGGACGCTGCATCACGTCTTTACACCACATTGCTCGATTCGCTTCCGGGCTACGCCTTGGAGGCGCGCGCTGCTGTCTTGCTGCGAAATCATTACGCCTCCCGCGTTGATATAGTGCGGAGCTTGGTCGCCCAACCGGATCTGGCAGGATTGCACCGAGCCCTTGCAGGTGATCCTGCAGCGCCGACGGTCCGGCTAGTGAGCAACCTGCGCGCAAACAGGTATCACGATGCGTGTGAAGCGGGACTGGCGGAGCCTCACTATCTTGAAGCAGGCTTTTCATCGAACGAAGAATTCGCGCTGACCGCGCAGCATTTATCATGGCTCGGTGAGGCGTGCGAGGCGGCTGAAAACATAAGGGAGGCGGAGCGAGCATATTCTCGTGCCGCCAAGGCGTATGCGTCAATCGGTCTAATGGATCACTGGCGCCTGGCCATTGACAGGCAGGAACGCGTCCGCTGGAAACTTTCTAGGGAAGCCGGTCGAAGAAGCAACTGAATTGTTTTGGAAGCTCATCGAGGTGATACTTGAAACGGCTTTACGGGACTCTCCTGGCGTGCACCACTGTTCTCCTACTGTCGCAGAGCTGCGCGAATACCAAAGAGGGAGAGGACCGGACGCCCCGCCGCGTCAGGGCGCTCGAAGGTGAAGTCGATGCACCCCGTGTAAAACTGGCCGAGCCGCAGTCTGCTGTCCGGACCGTGCAGTTCTACCGCGGGCGGGACGAGACGCTGCTTCCGATTCTTCCACTACGATCTTCCGTCCAGCTTACTCTCGAGTTCGATCTCATCGAGTCCGACGGACGACCCCTCTCTGCCTACTTCTACCATGCGGACCGACGCTGGCGCCGCGACCTCAATCCATCCGAATACCTGGCTACGTTTCAACGCGCAGACCTCCTCGACTATCGGATGTCGACTGCGACGGAGGTCGACTATGTTCATTACACGTACAGCTTTCCGACCGACGACGTCGCGTTTACCCTGAGTGGTAACTACGTCATTCGGATCACCGAGCAGGGAAGCGAAGACGAAGTTCTCTTTGAGCGTCCGTTCTTTGTAACGGAGCAGGCAACGGCTGTCGAGCTTGCCTTTGATGCCTACACTACCGCGGGCCAGGGATTTCAGACGGTAACACCAGTTGCGCTGTTTGCGCCCCCATCGGACATCGAGGCGAATGTTTTCGACTATAGCGTGTGCTTCATCCAAAACGGACAGCTGCGTCGTACCCGATGTGCCTCCGACCCGTCACTTATGCAGCAGCCGTCGCTTCAGTTCTATCTGCAACCGTCGTCGGCCTTCGGTCCGGCGAGCGCAGACTACTTTCTGGATTTGTCGAACCTCCGGGTCGGCGGCAGAATCGAAGGCACCGACCTCACGCAATCGCCGTTCGTCATCGTGCTGGAGCCTGATTACGCCCGGCTAGGCGGATCAGGCATCGACCCGCTGCTGAATGGGCAGACTGTGGTACGGGGTGCGGTGCAATCCGTGGCCAATCCTGCCTACTCGGCCGAATACGTAACGACGGCATTCGCACTCGTTCCGCCCAACGAGCGACGGGTGCCCGGTGAACTGTATGTGATCGGGAGTTTTAACGAGTGGAGACCGTCAGCGGAAGCGAGAATGCGCTTTATTCCGGAGAGGGGTCGGTACGAGGGAGAACTGCTGATCAAACAGGGTCAGTACGAATATCGGTATCATGCAACCGATCCGTCCGTGCGAAAAACTCTGGATCGCGGAGTGCCCAGAGCGCAAAACCTGTACACTGCATTCGTTTACTACAGCGACATACGTGTCAACTCCGACAGACTGCTGGCCGTCAACGCACAATCACGGCCGAACTAAAATGATGGCGCTCACCCGCGTATGCTTTTTCGACCTCTCAGTGAGATGGTAACGCCCAATGAAACCCCGCCGACGATCCTCTGCCTCGCGAGCTACTTCAAGGGCGGCGCATTCCTGGAGGCGTGCAAGGAGGCGGGCGGCAAGGTCATACTGCTGACTCGGGAGAAACTCAAGTTCGAGCATTGGCCGTTCGCGAGTATAGACGAATTTCACGTCATGCCGGACTTGAGCCGGCAGCCAGATGTTACGTATGGTGCCGCGTACCTTGCGCGCTCTCGAGGGGTCGACGCCGTTGTTGCCCTCGACGAGTATGACACCCTGACGGCGGCCGACCTGCGCGAGCACTTTCGGCTTCCAGGACTGGGCCATACGCAGGCTCGCTATTTCCGCGACAAACTCGCCATGCGGACACGCGCG
Organism: Rhodothermales bacterium; assembly: GCA_041609895.1. Taxonomy (GTDB): domain Bacteria; phylum Bacteroidota; class Rhodothermia; order Rhodothermales; family JABDKH01; genus JAHHLP01. Next base: position 5,845 of record JBFIPX010000017.1, on the reverse strand, counting down.
AGGCAGTCGCGCATTCGGGTGCCGCGATTTGTGCGCGTCGTTGACCACTCCGAGGTAGCGGACTTTCTTGAGACGGTGCCGCCGCCGTGGATGATGAAGCCGCGCATGGAGGCCAGCGCCATGGGCATCAAGCGCTGCGAAACGGCGGATGACGTCTGGCAGCACATAGAGCAGCTGGGTGACCTGCAGTCACACTTTCTGCTCGAGCAGTTCGTTGAAGGCGTCGTCTTCCACGTAGATAGTATCGTGACGGCTGGCAAAGTGATAGCCGCGGTCCCGAGCCGGTATGAGTCGCCTCCACTGAACGTATATCAGCAGGGCGGGGTGTTTCAAACCACAACCGTCGATCCGGATTCGGACCGTTTTACCGAGCTGATAAAGGTCAACAGGAGGGTCCTGCGGGCGTTCGGTCTGGACGAGGGTGTTGCTCACGCGGAGTTCATTCTCGGTGACGACGATCGTCTTTATTTCCTCGAGGTCGCTGCGCGGGTTGGAGGTGCGGGCATAGACAAGCTCGTCGAGGCGGCGGTCGGTGTCAACCTGTGGGTCGAGTGGGCGCGGCTGCTTACGCTGCCCCTTTGCGGGGAGACGTACGAACTTCCGACGTTGCGTTCTGATCACGCGGGCCTGCTTGCGTGTCTGTCGCGTGACGAAAGTCCGGACATGTCATCGTTTCAGGATGAAGAGATCTACTGGGTGCTGGAGAAGCCGCACCACGCCGGTTTGGTGCTTCGATCCGAGTCACGGCAACGTCTATTCAGACTGCTCGCCGATTATCGGGAGCGATTCGCGCGGCAGTTCCTCACTTCGGAGCCGCCGTTGGAGAAGGCGCCGGACTGAGCCGTCACAAACGACCCCGTGACGGGGGGAAGCCGCGACGGCCGTGGCCATACAAGATAGCCTAGTAACCTCCGAGGCGCCGCTCGATCGCCCACTCATACAGATCCATGTAGCGTTGTGCCGAAGCGTCCCATGAGAAATCCTGACTCATGCCCCTCTCCTGAACCGCACGCCATGACTTCGTCTTTCGAAAGAGGTTGACGGCACGGCTGATAGTCGTGTAGAGAGCAAAGGGGGAGAAGTCGACAAACGAGAATCCATTACCCTTCGTATGGAACTCGTGGTAGTCGTGGACCGTGTCCGCGAGCCCGCCCGTCTTTCGAACTATTGGCACAGTGCCGTACCGAAGACTGTACATCTGATTGAGTCCGCATGGTTCGTAGCGGGACGGCATGATGAACAAGTCTGAGCCGGCCTCGATCCAGTGTGCCAGCTCGTTGTTGTAGCCGATGTAGGTGCCAACGTTCTGTGGAAATCGCTTACTGGCTTGTTGGAAGAACTGCTCGTAACCGTGTTCGCCGCTTCCCAGAACCACGAGCTGGACGCCATGCTGCTCAATGAGCGGCCCAACGATCGGCTGCAGCAGCTCCAGACCCTTCTGAACGGCGAAGCGCGTCACGATCCCCAAAACAGGCACCGACTCATCATAGGGAAGACCGAACCTCTCGACGAGACGCCTCTTGTTGACCTGCTTCTTATCGATTGTATCGAAGGGATAGTTTTGCGGGATTAGCGGATCGGTCGCGGGATCCCACTCGTCGGGATCGATCCCATTGAGGATGCCCACCAGATCATAACTACGGGATCTTAGCGCTCCGTCCATGTCAGCGCCGAGCTCAGGCGTCTGGATCTCTTTGGCATAGGTCTCCGAGACGGTGCTGATCTTGTCAGCATACGAGATGCCGGCCTTCATGAAGCAAAACGCGCCCTGCAGCTCGTAGGGGCCTCCAGGATGGTAATCGTCATACAATAGTCCGGCTTTTTCCACCGACGAGCTGTGGAATCGACCCTGATAGGCGATGTTGTGAAGAGAAAAAACCGACGCGGTCTTTGCGAAAAGGTCGTCCCAGTTATAGAGTTTCCGCAGGTAAACTGGCACTAGCCCCGTTTGCCAGTCGTTGCAGTGTATGACATCCGGCGACCAGCCGTAGCGCTGCATCACCTTGAAGAGGGCGTGTTGCAAAAGGATGAATCGCTCGTCCTCATCCTGGTCAGACGTATACGTCGTCGGCCGATGATAGTAGTGCGGACAGTCAATCAGGTAGACCTCTACGTCCGAGTCGCCATGCTTGCCGTACCACGTGTTGAAGGTCCGTGTTTGTCCGCCGATCTGCACCGGTATGTTCATAATGTCCGCGCAGAAGGTCAGCCCGTGATCTGCAGTGTTTATGGACTGGTAGAGCGGGACGAAGATCTTTACCTCGCATCCGAGCCCCTGAAGGGCCGGTGGAAGAGCACCGGACACATCCGCCAACCCGCCCGTCTTTACATACGGGACGCATTCACTGCTGACAAAACATATCTTCATAACGGGCAGCTATTCTTGTGCGGGACGCAAAGTAGGCAACTGCCACCTATGTCGTCAAAAACAGAGGCTTCTTTAGATGCTTGCTGACATCGCAATCGACGCACCACTGGCGTTCCAATCACAGGAAGAAGTGAATGCGGACCTCTGGAGAACGTGTGCAACGAGCGAAGGACGCGTCGAGGCGTCAACCATTGGCCACAGTGAGTCGGGCAGGGAGCTGCTTGGCTTCGTCGCTGGAAACGGTCCGACCAAGGTCAGCCTGATCGCAGGCTGTCACTCCGACGAACCTGTGGGTCCAGAGACGCTGCGAGCGCTCGTGGCGGCGCTGGCGACCAATGAATCTCTGACTGACACGCTTTCAGAATACACTCTCTGCATCGTTTGCCACGTCAACCCGGATGGGGAGGCGATGAACCGATCATGGATGACGGAGTGGCCAGACGCCGTGGAGTACGTCACCCGTGCCGTCCGGGAGCTACCCGGGCGGGACGTCGAGTTTGCGTTTCCGGATCGACGGCCGGAGAACCGAGCTGTTGCCGCTTTTCTGGCAGCTCACGCTCCATATGCCCTCCACGCAAGCCTCCATGGCATGGGGTTTTCAGACGGCGCATTGCTGCTGATCGATCGACGGTGGGGATTCCGGACCGATCACTTGCAGGAGCGTTTTCGGGAGCTGGCTGCGTCAGCTGACCTTGATCTCCATGACCATAATCGGCGGGGAGAGAAGGGCTTCTTTTACCTCGGGCCCGGCTTAACGACTACGCCGGAGGGTGAGGCCATGCGCGCCTTCTTTAACGCCTCCGGCGATGCCGAGATGGCCTCGCGATTCGGACTAAGCTCGATGGATTACGTGCGGTCGCTCGGCGGAGATCCATTGTGCATCGTTACCGAGCTTCCGCTGTTCGTGATCAACCACGACGGCGGGCAAAAATCACCAGCGGGACGACCCGTGACCTATCTAGAGTTCAAGCAGCAACTTGGTCCTGCCCGAGCGGCGGGCGATCGCGAGAAGATCTGGTCGCTCATGGAAGATTTTCACGTGCGCTCACTGGCGATAGACACCGCAGTTCGGATCCAGCTTGCCGTACTCGACGCGGCTTTGACGACGGTGGCGGAGAATCAGCGCGAGTGACTATGTAGCGTGGTATTGTTTCACCGCCGCATGGGAGGCAACTCCTCGCTGGTACGACCTTCAAGATAACCGGCAGCCGTCAGGCGCCGTTTAGAGAGCTATCCCTTGGACGATGTTCATGTCAGAGGCGATAGTTGTATCCGATCGCGGGTCGCAACTCGCACTTTGAGTGACTTGACGCCTCGGTTCTTATTATTGTCGTGCCTCGACTTGGCACCCACCCGTATCAAGCCATGCTCAATTACATCTGGGGCGGCCTTGTTATCTTCAGTCTCGTCTTCGCGGTCATCGGGGACGTTCGTGACCTGAGCCGCGATACGTATCGCAATGGCGACCCGCTTCCGGTTCACCTTCTCTTCCCCGACGGTTACGACGAATCGCAGCGCCGGACCGACGTAGAAGTCCACGTCAACGCGTCGGTCTACCAGGAATTCTATCGGACGGAAGAGATGCCCTCCGACACCTACGCCGGCGTTCTTGTTCAGACAGCTGACGGCCGAGAGCTGCGCTTCGCCAGAGCCGTCGGGTTGCCCGAACCACTCGCCACGATTCGTTCGACCAGCTCGGGGTCGGATAACGAGCTTCGTGCTGAGGTAACCGGCTTCACTCCGACGCCGGCTGACACCGCTGTCGCCATTCAGGCGTCGATCCAACTCCCGAGGGTCCGATTCGTTAAGATGGCCGCGATTGCCCAGGCAGCTCTCGACTTCGCCGAAACGGCAGTTACGATCGCGATCGGCCTCATCGGCGCGCTGGCACTGTGGCTTGGCCTCCTCCGAATTGCAGAGAAATCGGGCATGCTCTACGCACTGGTCCGGCTCACTCAGCCCGTCCTCCGCAAGCTATTCCCTGAGATCCCCGAGGGTCACCCGGCAATGGGCATGATCGCACTGAACCTGACGGCCAACATGCTGGGGCTGGGGAACGCAGCTACACCGCTGGGCCTCAAGGCGATGGAGGAACTACAGACCCTGAATCAAACCGAAGACACCGCGACCAACTCGATGGTCATGCTTTTGGCACTGAATACCGCCTCCGTGCAGATCGTTCCGCCGGTCCTGCTGGTGGCCATCATGGGACTGCAGATAAACCAACTCTTCTTCTCGATCCTGATCGTGACTTTCATCTCGGCTGTTGTGGCCGTCTTCGTCACCAAACTGATGGGCAAGCTCAACGCTTACCGGAAGACCGATCCGGCGTTGATTGGAGGAGCGCAAGCCAGCGAATCATCGGAAATCAGCCACTGATCAGACAAGATGGAAATCGTCCGCACCGTCATAGATGTGATCTCGGTATTTGTTCTGCCGACTCTGATCGTAGGCTTCCCGCTGTATGGACTGTACAAGCGCGTACCGGTCTACGAGGAATTTGTGGAGGGAGCCAAGGAAGGCTTCGAGGTCGCGGTCAGAATTATCCCATACCTGGTCGCGATCCTGTTTGCAATCGGAATGTTCAGGGCGTCCGGTGCCATGGACTTCCTGATCGAGGGGCTCAGGCCTTTGCTGTCCGTGATCGGAATCCCCGCCGACGTCATTCCGATGGGCATAATCCGCCCGCTCACCGGATCAGGATCGGCGGCGGTAGTACTCGACATGATCAATCAGTTCGGGGAAGATTCGATCCTTGTCAAGATGGCCGCGACGATGTTCGGATCAACGGAGACCACCTTCTACGTAATCGCAGTCTACTTCGGCGCCGCCGGCATCAAGAAGACGCGCCATGCAGTCCCCGTAGGCCTGATCGCCGACGCGACCGCTTTCATCGCAGCGGTGTTCGTCGTGCGATGGCTGTTCGGTTGATGCGGCGCGTGCAGTTCGATTCGTAGAGGCATCACTTCCCGCAGGTCCCAGCTAACTTCGCGAATCACAACGCCTGGCAGATCGCCCGCATCACGCGCACCGGCTCGGTCGTCGTCGCGGTCGGCCCGGCTCTTTCCTCGGCCGCCGAAGAGAGCGAGACCACCGATGACGAAACCCATGATAGACCCCAGACCAAACAGGATGCGGCCCAGGATATCGTTGACTGATTTAGGGAGAAACCATACACCGCCCGACATGTGCGCCGAGTCGCCGTACACCGTGACCCATGCAAAAGAGGTAGCGAGTCCGAGGGCAATGATGGCAGCGAGCACGCTGTTGAGCGGATGCTTCTCGCCGATCACGGCCGCCATACCTCCTGCGATAAAGACGAGTCCGCACAGCACTATGACCCAGTACGGCGCGTGAACGGTCGACGGGTCGACCGGAATTACTTTTGCGCCGACTCCGGCCATGGCGGCACCGGCGCAAAGCATCACGGCGCCGAGAAGCCATTGCGAGGTTTTCGAGGATCTGTCAACCATAATG
>JBFIPX010000016.1:0-32785 GCA_041609895.1 Rhodothermales bacterium | reverse complement strand
TCAAGGACGTCGACCTGACGACCGACAAAGTGATTCGAACGTTGTTTCGTATGCGTGGACTTCCTGGAGATCGCCTCAAATTGGAGGAGCTTACCCGAGCGGGATTCATTTTGCTCGACGAGGATTACGGATCGCATGTGATCTACGGAGTCGTTGGACGCTTTTGGCGGCCGTCCGGCCGTTTGCAAAAACTCCGTGCTGAAGCATTTCGGAACTTTAATCTGCCCGGATATGCTAAGGCAGTCTGGATCCTGGCCGTCAGTGAGACTGAGAGAGGAACGCGATTGTCGACGGAGACTAGAGTCCAGTGCACCGATGCTGCGAGCCGACGCAAGTTTCGAGCGTATTGGTCGCTCGTGGGTGCGATGAGTGGCTTGGTTCGTCGCAGAGCGTTGCGCCTAATAAAGGCCAGGGCCGAGGCGGGTGCACGGTTATAGGCCGTGCACCCGCAGCCTTGTACTGAGTTGCGGACAATTCACTTACTTTGGGCCCGACTTTCAGACGAACTTTGGACTCATGAAGATTGAACGTATCGCAGCCTATCAGGTCGACCTTCCGCTGCACGAAGGCAGCTACAAGTGGTCGGGCGGCAAGTCGGTATCGGTGTTTGACAGCACGATCGTCCGCATCGAAACGGATGCCGGTGTCGTCGGTCACGGTGAGGTCTGTCCGCTGGGGCCCTTCTACCTGCCGGCATACGCGAGCGGGGCTCGGGCCGGGATCGCGGAGCTGGCACCGCATCTCATTGGTCAGGATCCGACGGCGATCGCTCCTCTGAACCGCCGCATGGAGGCAGCGCTCAAGGGCCACCCATACGTCAAGTCGGCGATCGACATGGCGTGCTGGGACATACTCGGGAAGGCGAGCGGGCAGCCGGTGTGCACGCTTCTGGGCGGACGATATGGAGACGACTTTGCGCTTTACCGGGCAATCTCCCAGCAAGCTCCCGACGAGATGGCGGAGAAAGTGGCAGGCTATCGAGCCGAGGGATATCGCAAGTTTCAACTCAAGGTGGGCGGCAATCCGGACGTCGACATCGAGCGCATCCGAGCCGTCTCGGAGTTGATGCGGGCAGGGGACGTCCTGATTGCAGACGCCAACACGGGTTGGCTAATGCATGAGGCGGTGCGTGTGGTCCGGGCCGTGCGGGACGTCGATGTATACATCGAGCAGCCGTGCCTCACCTACGAGGAGTGCCGCGCCGTCGGGCGCCGCACAGATCACCCGTTCGTCCTCGACGAGTGCGTTGACGGGATCGACATGCTGCTCCGCGCGCACGCAGATCAGGCGATGGACGTCGTCAACATCAAAATCTCGAAGTTCGGCGGCCTCTCGGGTGCCCGGCAGGCGCGTGACCTATGCGTATCGATGGGAATCGGTGTAACCATTGAAGACAGCTGGGGTGGCGACATCATCACGGCCGCGATCGCGCACCTGGCGCATAGCACGCCGACGCAGTTCCTGTTCACCGCAACCGACTTCAACAGCTATGTGACTGTGAGTACCGCCGAGGGAGCACCGCAACGCCGCGAAGGGCGGATGGCCGCCTCCAGCGCGCCAGGATTGGGTGTGGAGCCGCGGATGGACGTGCTGGGCGGGGCTGTCATCGATGTGTCCTAGCGAAACGACTTGGCACCATGAATCGGCCGATGCTGATCGCACAATATCTGCGGTCACCCCGTCTCTACAGACCGTCGGGAATCGGCCCTGGAGCTTTTTCAGGCATGGCCGTGAACCAATATCCGCTGGTATGTTTGCCACAGCCCGTACCCAGCGCTCGCCAGAGGTTCAACACGAACGACTGGATTGGAGGAGAGCGCCTACAAAAATCGCATCTGGTTGATGACCGTTATCTATGTAGAGCCCGTATTCGATCCGGTTCACGGACATCCTCGGTTTGACGCGTTGCTCGATAGTGTGGGTCTGCGACCGGAGAGATGTTCAACACGAGGTACCAATAGATGACCATGGAAGCGAGTAACCCATTCGGCCTTCATACGGTGACCCCTTACCTCATAATTCACGACGTCTCCGGCGTCATCAAGTTCGTCACAGAAATCTTGGGCGGCGAGCTTCGCGGCGATCCTACTTATCGTGACGACGGCAGCTTGCAGCATGCCGAGGTCAAGATCGGGGACTCCGTCGTGATGATGGGAGAACCCATGGGGGACTTCACACCCATGCCGGCGACTTTATACACGTACGTCGAAGATTGTGACGAGACGTACGCCGCCGCGTTGGCGGCTGGAGCCGAGTCCGTCATGGAGCCGGAGAACCATCCTCACGGTGACCGCTATGGGGGCGTACGCGACCCTTTCGGGAATATCTGGTGGGTCGTCACCAACCTCAAGACCAAGTAGTGATCGAAACGAGACGCTACGTAGGGCTATCGTAGTAACCATTCCGCATTAGGCGACCTCTGGGGCAGACCTGAGTATTGCCAATGACGATTCTTTTGACTAAGTAGCGAAGAGGCGCGGCTCTAATTCGAGCGGCTTTTGATTGCAGATCTTCTCATGCAGCGTGCAACTCTCCTCAAGGCTGGTCTCGCTATAGCGGTGGCGTGTTACGTGGGAGGTTGTATCACGATCTTCCGACATGTCGAGGTCGACGAGATTACGACCCCGACATCGGACCTCACCGTTGCGACGCCGCTCAAGGCGCACCTGCATGATGGGCGAGTCGTAGTATTCGAGGGGGGCGCCATCTATCTCCAAGAGGGGCGCAGGCTATCTGGTGCCGGGACGATCTACGAACTGGACATGACCTCGGCCACGACAACCAGCGTATCCATTGACAGCATCGCGGCAATCGAAACCTTTCGCAATGAGGTGGACGCGCTCGCATCGGCGATCGGGACCGTTGGAGCGACGGCAGTCGGTACCCTGGTGACCGCAGCTGCGACCCTGGCGATCTTTGGTTCGTGTCCAACAGTATATGCAGACGATGCGTTGCAGGCCGAAACGTTCTCGCACAGCATTTCTCGCTTGATGGAGTCGCGAGATGTCGATCGACTAGAGCTAGAACGCCCTCACGACAGCAAGATTAGACTCGAAATTCGTAACGAGGCGCTCGAAACACACTACATAAACCACCTCGAACTTCTTCACGCGACTCACGAGAGCAACGAATTGGCGCTGTCGGATGAAGGGGGCACCGCATTTCTAGTTGGCGAACTGCGACATCCGGTCATAAAGGACAGAATCGGACTCGATCATAGCGAGTCGTTGCGCTACGCGGACGAGGTGTATTACCGGACAGACGACTCCGTCCTGATGTCGTCGCGTCCCGACGACATGGTCGACTTCCTGATTTTAGAGGTTCCCCGACCTCGATCTGACACCGCTGCCATCTATGTTCGAGGGCGGTCGAGTCTGCTTACGTCCGTTCTACTCTACGATTTCATGCTCAATCAGGGACCCAGAACTCTCGATTACCTTGGCGTTGACCTGGAAAGCATTGGCGAGGCGATGGCCTTGGGAGCACTCTTCCGGGAGCACTTTGGCATCCGCGTATTTGTAGAAAGCAACGGCCACTGGGATCAGGTGGCCAGACTCGGTATGAGCGGTCCTGTTGTCAGCGAACACCAGGTAGTGAAAATAGCAGTCCCGGGTGGCGACGTCCTTCGCGTGAGGCTCGATTTCCTTGCCGACTCGTGGCGATTCGATCAGATCATGATCGGGGAACGGGTGCGTGAAGTGGACATGATGCGCATCCCGATCTCGACGGTCGATGGGTACACCGGCATGTCAGGTGAGGCAGCACTCTCCGACCTTTCGAAAGCCGACACGTACTACCACGTTACGTTGCCCGGACAGTCCTTTGGCGTGACTTTCGAAACCTCGGACGTCTCGCGACAACAACTGAGCGGAACCTACTTCCTGGCAGCCCAAGGGTATTACACCGAGTGGATCCGAAGAGACTGGTTCGACCGTCCGACGTCACACTTTGAGCCCAACGACACCATGCTGTTTTCGTTGCTGCAGACGTGGATGGAGAAACGAGCCTGGTATGAGAAGCACTTCTTTGAGCGGCGGGTGCCGTTGGCCGCAAAACCATGAGGTATTCCTTAGCTCATCGGTCGCAGAAGTTCGTCGCCGGTCTATGGATCGGGTGGCTCTCATTCGGTGGATGCACCTTTGGACCTTCTGTTTCAAATCATAGCCCGGCAACGAGTGGCGCGGGACTATCGGTAGTCGTCACTTTGCAGGCACCCCTTACGTACGGAGGTTCATCCAGTTTGCGCGGTGAACTTTTGAGCGTCTCCGAGCAGGGCCTCACGCTACTCCTGCAATCGGTAAAGGAGCGGCTTGTTCTAGTCCCATTTGCAGTAGTTCGCGAAAGCAGTTCTCCGCAAGACAGATCGGCCTCCATAGGACGGTCCGGCGTGACACCCGAGACGTATGAACGGCTTCGGCTCCAGAGCCGATTTCCTCAAGGTTTGAGTGGCGACGTGCTCCGGCGCATGCTCGAGCTTCACGGACAGAAGGAATTGAATGTCGCGGGCGACGAGAACGCATAGCTACCTTGCAAGGATTGCATTGCTTTGTGCAGTCATGTCACCAGTCGCCGCAAAGGCGCAACTCGTAGCCGTCCATGACGAGGCGGACAGCTCCACACCCGTAGTCAGAGAATTTCTTGAACAAGCACGTTTGGCGGCCGAAGGTTACCGGGACCCTGACGCCGCGACGCTCGCCGGCTACCGTTTGCTCGGTCCTGATTTCCCGGGAATGGGTCATCATTGGATCAACAATCGATATCTGCGGGAGGGCACTGTCGATCCCGGCAAACCGCCTGTGTTGACCTATCTGCAGGTGGAGGGAAAGCTTGTTCTCACCGGAGTGGCCTTTGCTGTCGCCGTACAATCGAAAGACGATCTACCTGCGTTTCCCAGTCCGGGTGCCTGGCACACGCATCACGGGACAGTTGATGAGGAAACCCTGATTTTCAATCCCGCGTCCGGACGACACGGTAATACCAACGGCTGGAAGCTGGCGATGCTGCACGCGTGGATTTTTGTCGAGAACCCGGCCGGGGTGTTTGCTCAGAACAACTGGACGCTTCCGTTCTACCGGACCGGCATGGCTCCGCCGAAACACGTAACTCCTCAACAGGCCAAGGCCCTCCATTTGGTATCGGGTGGCGAGGCATACTATCTCCGACTCATCGAGACTGCGAGGCCGCTGCAAGATTCGCATCGTGCTAGCGTCGCGAGAGTCCTCAGAAAACATGCTCAAGAAGTTAGGGACCTACTCGGTCGTCAGGAGCCCAGGGCGGTTCCAACCGAGAGCTTCACGGCACAGCTCGAGTCAATATGGTTAGAGCTGTGGCGTGATATCAAGGCAGTCATACCAGAGGATGACTGGAGCGAAATTAAGATGCTTAGCGGGTAACCGGTCTGCACACCCCGATGCGGATCTCCGTAACGACCCCGGCCAGAATGCAGTGCTAGCCCTGCCGGCGAGAGACCGACGAGTCCGAGGAGCCAGCCGACGATTGGACCCACGGCTCAGAGAATCTGGAGGGCTCCCACCGTGATTCTGAAACGACTCAGCTCGCACTGTTCGAACCATTCGTACGCTCGCGCCAAAAGCAGTGAGACCCCGTACTACGGTAAGAGCGCGATCGTGTACCTCTCGCATGTACGGCAACTCCGATCAGGTGACCTTTGCCCGGCGATTGGTTAGTTTAGGAGAAAGGCATTCAAGGGAGGAGAAGCTATGTCATCAGCTTGGCTCGCGTCGATTCTTCAGGTTATCGTAGGATTGGGGCTTCTGAACGTCTGGCTGTTGCGTGCAAAATCAGCAACCGACTACCGGGGTGGAAGCGCAGAATCGTTGAAGGCCGAGTTCGCGACCTATGGACTTCCGGAGTGGATGTTCTATCTCGTCGGCGGCCTGAAAATTCTCTCCGGCATCGCGTTGATTGTCGGCGTCTGGTACCCCGCGCTGGTCGCGCCCGCCGCGGTCGTTGTGACTGTGCTGATGGTAGGCGCGCTTGCGATGCATGCCAAGGTTAAGGATCCGCCAAAGAAGTCGCTGCCGGCGTTTCTTGTTCTCGTAATGGCCGTATCGATACTATTCATGCGATAAGGCCGTATCACAACCAGTATTAGAAGGGTGTGAAGGCCTATCTGCCCCCGAGTAAGGACGAGTTGGAACCAGCGTAGCCTGTTCAGGCGTCGCGGATCGCTTACCTAACGGAATAGCTCAAGCACGTCAGCCGCCAGCACGCCACCCACTAGGTCTATCTCGCGAAAGCCAGCGCCGATGACGTCTGTCGAGGAGATGTGTATTTGGTGTTGACCCACCTCGGCGAGTCGTTGGACGGATGCACCGAAGACGATTCGCGACACGCCCGCCCACACGGCCGCACCGGCACACATGACACACGGTTCACCGGTCGCGTAGAGCGTGCAGCCTTCGAGCGATCGCGTACTTAGGGCGCTCGTCGCTGCTCGGATTGCGTTGACCTCCGCATGCGCCGTTGGGTCCCGGTCTCGGTTCGTTGTGTTGAACCCACTAGCGAGAAGTGAACCGTCCCGTACGATCACCGCGCCGTACGGCGCGTCGCCCTTCAGGGCCTCCTCGACGGCCAACCGCATCCACTCCGTGTCAGTCATAATATGGTGCGGATCGCAGGGATTCGGATTGCTTTTCGGTCGACAAGTGGCGGCGGAAACATCAGTCGAGAAAGATATCCTTCGGCAGATGCATCGTGACGAGCATATGCGGGATGTCTACTGTCTCGGCTATGTGAAGGTCTCCGGCCAGTGAGCACAGCATGTACGCCTCCTCACGAGACAATCCGCGCGTCGCCTCCAGGTAGTCAACCATGTACCGCGTCGCTTTCTTTGTTGCCTCGTCAATTGTGGTCGCGAATCCGGTCGTCGCATAGTACGCGTCGGTCTCGTACTGTACCTCCTCGATTGGTCGCGCTCCCTCGACAACGCTGATGCGATAGACGATCCTCATGGGAGTCTCCATCGCTGTGCCCGACACCTCGCCGAGGCCTTGGGCGGCGTGCGGGTCACCGATCGAGAAGAGCGCGCCTTTGACAAAGACCGGGAAGTACACGGTCGTCCCTACCACCAGATTCGGATCGTCGAGGTTTCCCCCGTTCGCACGGGGCGGAATGGTGCTGAGCATCTCGTCCGTATCGGGCGCCACCCCCATCACACCGGCAAACGGCTCTAGCGGCACACGGATACCTTCCGCGAAATCAACGTGACCGTCCTCAGTGTTGAGCTCGTACGTTTTGAGCACTGCGGTATCGCCGAAGTCATCCGTCAGCAGTCCAAAGCCCGGCAGAATCGCCATCCATCCCCAGTCGTCGGGCTCTATCATGAGAAGCTCCACAGCGAGCACGTCGCCCGGCTCGGCACCCTCGACAAACACGGGACCGGTAAGCGCGTGTATTCGATCCGTGTCCAACTCAGCCAGATCGTCGACAGTCGAACCAAGCTGAAATTGGCCACCGGTAGCTTCGTGCGTAAAAGCCTCGATGATACTACCGGATGGTACGGTTGCTACCGGCTCTATAAGCCTGCTAAACTTGCTGTGGATCTGATCGTCGGTGAGCGTGAAGTCCGGTTTGATCGCCGGTTGTTTAGCTGGCGAATCGATTGATGCCTCGATGCAACCGTTCATGAGCGCAGCAATACCAAACGGGACAAGTAGGCTTCGCATAAGTCGTTACCGAACCTTGATTGCGTAGACGTCGAGGGGACTGCGCTCGTATATACGAAGGTGCGCCGGAAAAAAGAAACCGCGCGGCGGGTGATCCGATCGCGTGGAATGCTATACGGTTGATCGGTGTGAGAGCACCCTTCCCGCCATCGCCATACCGCTGAGAAAAGCACCTTCAATCCGCGACCCGGAGCACCAGTCCCCGCAGACGCCTATGCGCTCGGCCGCATCCCACAGGCAGCCGACGTCAAGCGGTTCGTACGCCTGCGAGTAGAGCCATCGATGTGCGTCGGTTGACTCAACGCGTACCTCCTCGATACCGGTTGCATCAAGAAAGGCTTGCAGCAGCAGCTCGGCCACATCGCGCGCGTCGCCGTCTCGATGGTCTTCGGACCAATCGGGCGTCGCATGCAACACCCACGACTCACCGCCTGGACGCCCTGGTTTACTGGTGTTACGGGCCGCCCACCCGACCGGGCTGTCGTGGACGAAAAGTCCGTCGTATTCGAGAGCCGGCGGTTCTCGGAAAGCGACCATGACCGCCCAGCACGGCCGCATGCGAACTTCGGAGATAGCTTGCGAAAGCTTCGCATTGTTATCGATCAGGTGAGCTGCTTGCTCCGGCGGGGCTGCGACGATTACGACGTCGTAGCTACCAAGATCAGCTTGCTGATCGTCGACAACGCGCCAACGATGATCAATTCGGTCGACCCCTTTGACGTTAACGCCGGACGAAACATTGACGTCAGCAGCAAGGTGGTTGGCGATCGCGCTCATGCCCGGAACTCCCACGACACGATCGGTCCCACCGTTCTTCGTCTCGATTGAACCGGCCTTGGCCACTCCAATATGCCCCTCCCCTCGCGCCGCGATCCCATCCTGAACCCACGACTGGACGTATCGGCGGAACCGATCGTCACGCGCTGTGAAGTACTGTGCACCGTGGTCGAACGATCGACCGTCGTAGACGCGCGTCGAGGCGCGGCCGCCGGGCGAGCGCCCACGGTCAAATACTTTCACATCGATGTTGTTGTCCGCCAGGGTGCGGGCTGCCGTCAGTCCAGAGATGCCGCCACCGACGATAGCAACCTCCGGGCGGTCGGGATGAACCGGCCGGCCGACGTGGGTCTCATACTTCTCGAGGTCAAGGCGCTCCGCGTGGCGCTCGATGGACCGCGGTCGCACGGTACCAAAAACTGGCTTCGGCGGCTGGAACGGACGATCGAAAAGTCCAAGACACCACAGCAGCCCTCCATATGAGTTAGGGTCGTTGCCATCCAGTGCGTAGCGATGGTTGAGATCGATTAGCGTCTCGAGAGCCTCTTTCGGATTGGCGGTCCACGACAGCAGCGCTTTGCCCCACGTCATGCGGACGTTGTTGTGGAGCTCGCCGTGTGCAAGAAGCGAGCGTTGCGCTGCGTCCCATAATCTGTTTCCAGTTCGTCCCCGCGCGAGCGTCTCCCACGAGTAGGTCACCGGACGGGCGTCGTTACTGTGCTCATCGAGAGAGTCTCGGGCCCAGGTCGGGAGCGATGCCAGCGATTCGACGTCGTCGGCGTAGAAGCAGAAGTTGTGCGCAAGCTCTCGCCAGATGAGCAGCTCGTCGAGAAACTTGGACGCGCCGACAACGCCAGAGGCCTGTGCCTCCCTCGCAATCCGAAATGGCGAGACATGTCCGTGGTGCAAATACGGTGACAGCCGGCTTACACCGAGCGGAAACGCAACTGCCGCGTCGTTTCGTAGCCGAGCGTATTGCGAAAGTCCCTTCTCCACAAACTCATTCCACCTGCCGTACCCCGCTTCGGATCCACCGGCAGTGTGCGCCACCGGGCCGACCGAGTGGTCTATGTCACAAGCAGCGCAAAGATCATGGATGGCCGCCGTAGAGAGGTCGATCGTGTCGATGCCCAAGTCACTCTTGCACCTGGATATCTCCGGCTCGACGTCTGTCCACATCTGTGGCACGCGTTCCTCGAATCCATCCTTTGTCGCGGAGCGAAACTTGAAGGCGCGATCGAACGCCTTGCCCACCGACTGCATCGGCACGATGCAACAAGCATCGACGCACCAGACGGGAGTTCTTGTTGACGACGCCAACGCCTTGGTCCACGCGGGAAACGGAGGCGCGGGGAAATCCTCTGCGATAATCAGTGCTGCGCGATCCGATATCTCCCTGAGGGCGGTGTCACCGCCACTCGTCGATCCGAGGTGAAACGCATACCGGATGCCGCGGCCCTCGAGTTGCTGTTCGACATCGCGAGCGCCCTCCATAATGAAGGCATGGTGGCGGTCCGAGTTGAAACGGTGGTTACCGGCCAGCCCCTGGTAAACGACGACCGGGAGACCCATGCTGTTGCTAACATGCACGGCCACGTCCAGCGCCGGGTTCTCGTGTGCGCGGACGGCGTGGTGCATCCAGTACACCACGAATTCGGAATAGTCGGAAGATGGATGATCATTGTCAGGCGCGTTGGAGATGACCCGCACGCGCTCGGAGAGGTGCGGCGGCAGGGCGCGCCTCGCTTCTGACAGTCGTTTGCTCATTGGGTGTACACGGCGGCGACGGTCCGATCAACAATAGGCAATCGTTCACTCGATAACGCCAATCAACAAAACTCTGCCCCTTCTCATGTCTACCCGAGCCTCCAGACGGGTCAGAATCGAGAGAAGCCCGGCTACGAGGCGGTTGACGAACACGAAGTGCGGCGAGCCGACGGGCTCACGGTGCCTGAACGCCTCTCGTCCGGTGATTTTGGGCAGGAGCTCCCGGAAGCCATCGAGTATCTGGCTGTCTCCAAAATCGTACATGTCGTGGCGGAAAGGCGCGAGAATCACGTTTCCAAAGTCATCGAGCAGCTCAAGCAGGTACGCCCGTTGTTCATCGTCGTGATAATCACGTATGAGATCGAGCGCGCGATACTGATCCAGTAGCGCGTCTTCGTCGTCGGCAAGGCGGGCGCGGAAGAGTCGGATAAGGTCGTCGCGGAACGTCCGCGGAAAAGTCTTTATGCACCCGAAGTCGAGTACACCGATCCTGCCATCGTCCCGGAAGAGGAAGTTGCCTGGATGCGCATCGGCGTGAACCGTCAGATTGTCGGCTGCCACCTGCTCTGTCGCGAAGTCGAACAGTCGTTGGCCGAAGTGGTCGCGGAGTTCCTGCGAAGGGTTTGTTTCGAGAAACGCGTCGAGGTGCTGGCCCTCAACGTAGGTCATCGTGAGGACCGTGCGCGTCGTGAACTCAGGAATCCACCTCGGTGTGATGACGCGGTCGTCCTGGTACTGCTCTGCGAAGAACTCGATGTACTTGCCTTCCTGCTCATAGTCGGTCTCTTCCCAGAGATGCTCGCGCACCTCATCGATATACGGCTCGACGGAACCGCCACCCACGACGCGCTGGGCGATGCTGCCGACAACACGCAAATCGGATTCAATGCTCTCTCGCACGTTTGGGTATTGCACCTTCACTGCTGCCACCCGCCCGTCGTGCAGGCGGGCGCGATGCACCTGACCGAGCGACGCCGCAGCGACGGCTTGCGGTTCAAACGACGCGAAGACTTCTTCCGGATAGTCTCCGAGGCTCTTTCGGATCAGGCTGCGGACCAGACCTGCGCTCATGGGCGGGACCGAGTATTGCGCCTGCGCCAATATGTCCGCGAATTCCTCCGGTAGTATGCCTGGATTGATGCTCAGGCCTTGCGCAAATTTGAGCGCGGTACCGCGGAGTTTGACGAGTTCCGTAAACAGATCCTGGGCGTTGCGGCCGTGGAGTTTGGTACGCTCTTCCTCAGCATCCCCCGCCCCAACGCTTCTTCGGGCGAGGTATCGCGCGTAGTTCGCCCCCAACTTGACACCGGTCTTCGCGGCGATCTTGCTTCGTGAAAGCCGTGACGACGGAAACGACTCATCCGCCTGAGGTTGCTTCTCGCTCATTCCCTCTCGCTCTCGGCCGTATTGAACAGGTCGCGGACGAACGGCAGACGATCAAGCGGCAGGTAGCCGGCCTCGACGGCATAGCGGACCAGATCGACCGTCTTCTGCGGTATCGGGTTGGTCACAATATCCGCGACAAGCGCGAGAACGCGATCGATGAGCGCAGTGGCCCGCTCCCTGTCTGCCGATTCGTCGTCAAGCCACACACTGATCATTTGCACGATCGACTCCGAGATCACGAATCTCGTCGCGTCGGTATCCAGAACGAGGTAGTTAACGCCGGGCACGTCCGGCGCGGACAGCTCACTCTTGAGGGCATCCCGAAGCCTGCGGTGCATTGGCGCGGAGAAGCACGCTGCATGATAGCGAAAGGTCGGGCGAACGAAGTCAAGCCTTGACTCCAGCTGATCGAGGAGCATGAAGCAGAAGGTTCCAAGGCGATCCTGAAGCAACAGCGAGTCAATGTCCGGGACGCCGGCCATCTGTTCCACGACCCGGTCGACAGCAAGGGGGTACCACGCCTTGATGGCGTCGTTGACGCTCTCGAAGTGGCGATCAAAGTCGTTCCGTTCGACACCGGCTCGGCGACAGACAGCGTCTGGCGTCAGGTTGGCCGGATCATCAACGTACAGGTCGACGACCGCTTCGATCAATATGGTGCGTTCTGAAGACACTGACGCATGTACGGTAGGAAGGCTGATCGGTTCAACGCTCGATATCTGAGTGCCGAGGTCCGTCGAAGATTCACCTTTTCATGCGTCGATCGATTTGATTGACTTTCCGCGAGGGTTCGGAAGTGCCGGGTTACCCCGCTTGATTTAGTGACCCGTCCCGCATAGATAGCCGGAGTGTCCGAAGAGCAGTCATAAAAAAAGATTGAGAAAGGAGCATGACGCATCCGAAGAAAGCACTTCTATACGGGTTCCTCGTATGGCTATTCGTCTTTGGCGTGGCCTTCGTGATCTTCCCGGTTCGCGAGATGTGGCGGTCGCTCTTCGAATCGGTCATGCCGGTGACAATTGTCCTCGCGACCACGGCGTTCGCCCATTTGTATCTAAGGAGGGTGAATGAGAATGTCATTAAAGAGGCGGTGATCGTAGGGTTCCTGTGGTTCGCCATCAGCATCTTTGTCGATCTTCCCCTGATGCTTACTGGCCCGATGCAGATGCCGCTGATGGAATACATGGCCGACATCGGCGTGACGTATCTGATGATTCCGCCCATCGTGATCAGCATGGGGATCGCGCGACAAGCAGGAATGAAGGCGGCGCAGGTTCCGCTGTAGTCGGCCACCTAATCGGACGTTGTACGACAACGTGCTGGCCCACCGAAAGACTGCCGCGGCGGTGACGTCCGCAGCAATCGTAGCGTGCGCTACCAACGAGCATTTTTTTAGTCGCTCGGTGCAAGATCCGACCGAGAACTTCCATTGTTTGGCGTATCTTTTTCGGTCGTAACTCCATATGCCCCTTTGAGGAACGCCTGATGAAGAAGCTCACCCTACTCATCGCCGCCCTATCGATTCCAATAACCGCCGCCGCGCAGTTTCAGGTGACAGGCACCGTGACTGACGAAGCCAGTGCTCCACTGATCGGTGTGAACATTTCTGAGAAAGGCACCTTTTACGGTACCACGACTGACGTGGACGGCAATTACGAACTGAAGGTGACTTCGCCGGATGCAATCCTTGTCTTCAGCTACGTCGGATTTGAACGGCAGGAAATCGAAATTGATGGACGCTCCGAAATCGACGTAACGCTCGTGGAGGGAATCGAGCTTGGAGAGGTTCAAGTGGTTGGGTCGCGCAGCTACAATCGTTCTGCCACCGATTCGCCCGTCGCTGTCGACGTAATTGACGTCGCCGAGCTCGCGTCGTCGAACGGCAAGGTGGAGATCAATCAGATCCTGCAGTACGCGGCTCCGTCCTTCAACGCTACAAAGCAGTCCGGCTCCGATGGTGCCGACCATATCGATCCTGCATCACTCCGAGGCCTGGGACCCGATCAGACGTTGGTACTGGTCAACGGAAAAAGACGACATCAATCGTCGCTCATCAATGTCTTTGGCACGCGTGGCCGCGGCAACACGGGGACCGATTTGAATGCGCTTCCGGCCTCGGCAATAAAGCGCATTGAAATTCTCCGTGACGGTGCGTCTGCTCAGTACGGATCCGACGCGATTGCAGGCGTGATAAATGTTGTACTCAAGGATCAGACCGGTGGACTGTCGGCCGGAATCACGCGCGGCGCGTACAGCACCGCCGTTGGGGACGGATATGCGGAAGAGTCAGGCGAGACGATCTTTAACGCAGAGGGCGAAAACCGCCTCGATGGCGAAGACAAGAGTTTTGACGGAACGACGACCAAGCTCGATCTCAACTATGGAATCGCGTTGACGGAAGATGGGTTCGCGAATGTCACGGCCGAGTACTTGAACAAAGACCGCACGCTGCGACCTGGCTTTTCGTGGCGCAAGGGTTATGGGACGGCAGCCGCCGAGGGTTTCAACTTTATGATCAACTCAGCGTTGGCCCTGGGAGACAACACCGAGATCTACGCATTTGGTGGACGCAGCTTTCGCGATACGGACGCTTATGCGTTTACGCGTGACAGCTTTGCCGATGGAGACAATCGGGCAGTGCCTAGCTTGTATCCGGACGGATTCTCGCCCCGCATAACCTCCAACATTAATGACGCGTCGGTATCGGCGGGTATCAAGCACACGCTGCCGAGCGGTTGGAAGGGTGACTTCAGCAACACGTACGGGAAGAACAACTTCCATTACTTCATTCGGGGCACAAACAATGCGTCTCTCGGCGACGCTTCACCGACGGACTTCGATGCTGGCGGCCACAGTCTCGCCATGAACACCACCAGTCTCGACTTCAGCAAATTCTATGATGAGGTCGCGTCAGGAGTTAACGTGGCTTTTGGCCTCGAGTATCGAACAGAGAACTTCGAGATCTTCGCCGGAGAAGAGGGTTCATACGCTATCTATGACGAGAATGGCGTCGCAATAACAAACCCCGAAGTACAGGTGCCTGCTACGGACTCGAATGGTGACGCCTTGCCGGGTGGATCCCAGGGGTTTCCGGGCTACAGTCCGGATAACGAGGTCGACCGCAACCGCACGAACCTGGGGGCCTACGTCGACGTCGAGTTGAACGCAAGCAAGCAATTCCTTGTGGGTGGTGCCGTTCGGTACGAGAACTACAGCGACTTCGGCGAGACCCTCAACTTCAAGGTGGCCGGCCGCTACAAAGTCAGCGACGACCTTGCGCTGCGCGGGTCGGTTTCGACCGGCTTCCGTGCCCCGTCTCTCGCTCAGATCCACTACAACCTGGTTTTCAACAACATTGTGGCCGGCATGTCTCTACGGACATTGCTGGCCTCGAACACCAGCACCGTCACCAAGGCCTTCGGAATAGATCAGCTGAAGGAAGAGACGGCCGTCAACGGCAGCATCGGCTTCACGTATGAAACGAGCGGATTTACCGCTACCGTAGACGCCTATTCGATTACCGTTGATGACCGCATCATCCTTACAGACAACTTCGATGCGACCAGCCTCGGAGTGGGCGTCGAGGCCGCACAGTTCTTTGCCAATGGTGTGGACACTCGAACGCGCGGCTTGGATATTGTGTTGAGCTACCAGCGAAACCTGGGCTTCGGGCGCGTGAATGTCGGTGTTGCCGGCAACGTAAACGATCTTGAGATTCAACAGATCAATAGTGGCGAGCTCAACGAGTTCACGTTTTTCGGGCCCTTCTCGCAGGCGTATCTTGAGGCTGCCGCGCCGGACAGCAAGATAGGTCTGAACCTTGGCTTTGCAGCCTCGCGATTCGATGTGCAGGTGAACATAACACAGTTCAGCGAGGTGAAGCTGCAGGACTTCCAGTGGGTGGACACCCCCGCCACGAATCAAGCCGAAGCGGACGCACTCTTCCCCGTCGCGACCGACACTTACGAGGCGGCGGCCACGGTGGACGTCAGCGTGAGCTACAGCGTGACACCAAACATCAAACTTACCGTTGGCGGCGCCAACATATTTAACGAGTACCCGACTCCGCAATTTGATGCATGGACGGACCAGGGAGGGTTCAACGACTCGGTGCAGATGGGGGCGGACGGCGCGTACTTTTTCGGCAGACTGGGGGTAAGCCTGTAGACCTGATGGTCGGCGCAGCACCAGCGAATGGAAGCGCGTGATGGAGGGACTTTCGACCCCTTCACGCATGACAGTTCTTGATCGGGTCTCCGCACCGGAGATGCCGAAAGGGCTCTAACGGGTGGCCGATCCGGTCGGCCCCGATCAATCGCAATCTGTGGTGGACTTCCCATGGAGAAACGGTTGCTACAGAGGCTGGGACTGCACGCCGCAGCCGTCCTTTATACGGGTGGGTCCGTCGCTCAGCTCGCCAAGCTGATCTACGATTTTCCGTGGGAACAGATGCCTTTCGTCATAGATGGGCTGATTGTGGTACTGGGCGCTGCCGGCGCAGTCACTCTCGTGGCGGTATCGAACAAGGTCGACTACCGCGGCAGATGGGAAAAGCCCGTGCACTATCTGATCATCGCCCATCTCTCCGCTTCGGTCGTGCTTCATGTGTGGACCATCTACGTAGGAAACCACGACCTCTACGCTGCTTTCCCGAGAGAATACAGCTATTTTGCGCTCACGTATTTTGCTTTCTTTGCCTGGCGATCGTGGACTATCAGAGTCGTCAACACGTCGCCGTCCGGTTGAGACCTGGCAAGTCGTGACCCGGCCCTGTCAGCGCGTCAACTATAAAGACCATTGCAGTTCTGCGCGGGTTACCTCGTTCACAACCATACTGAAGATGACCTCATGCACATGATTTCGATACAGCCGCGATATCGTCACCGACTGCGGTTCTTCCATGCCGTCTTTTCGCTTGTGTTCGTGACGTCCCTTTGCTCAGATACGCTGTTTGCTCAGACCTGGCTACCCGTGTGGTCGGACGAGTTCGACGGGACCGAAGTTGACACGACGAAGTGGAGTTTTCAGATCGGTGACGGTTGTCCGGAACTGTGCGGTTGGGGTAACGCAGAACTCGAATACTATCGAGCGGAAAACGCATCGGTAGCCGGCGGCTTCCTGACGATCACGGCGAAGGAAGAGTCATTTGGCGGCGCGGACTATACTTCGGCTCGCATGCGGACGAAGGGAAAGGGCGATTGGACATACGGACGTTTCGAGATGCGCGCCAAGATGCCGCTTGGACGAGGCTTTTGGCCTGCCTTCTGGCTTCTTTCCTCCGACGAGGTTTACGGCGGATGGGCGGCGAGCGGTGAGATCGACGTGATGGAGTACGTGGGTCACCGACCTGACAGCGTCTTCGGCACGATTCATTATGGTGCTCCTTCGCCGGGTAATGTCTTCACTACGAACGGCTTTGTTCTCGAGAGCGGCACCTTCGCGGACAGTTTCCACGTGTTCGCGGTTGAGTGGAATCCGGGCGTTATCCGATGGTTTGTGGACGACTCGCTGTACGCCACCGTCACCGACTGGTATTCTACGGGAGCGCCCTTCCCCGCTCCGTTTGACCAGCAGTTCCACCTGCTACTGAACCTGGCCGTCGGAGGGACACTGCCGGGATCGCCGGACGAGACTACGGTATTCCCGGCCGATTACGTGATCGATTACGTCAAGGTTTTCCAGGCGGACAACCTCCCGCCCACTGTTTCGATTGCCAGCCCGGCCAACGATTCGACGCTCCCCTCCGGCAGCGACGTTACCATCGAGGCAAACGCGGCTGACGCAGACGGCACTGTCATGGAAGTTCGCTTCTTCCAAGGCGACGCTTTGATTGGCGAAGACTCAGAGGCACCATTCGAGATCACGATCCCCGGCGTTTCGGACGGCTGCTACGCGCTAAGGGCAATCGCAGTAGACAACTTCGGCGGACAAGCGGTGTCCGATACGGTGAACGTGCAGGTGGGCAGTTGCGCGCAAGCACCCTACTTGATGCACCCGGAGACGATACCGGGCGTCGTACACGCAGAGAACTATGACATTGGGGGACAAGGGATTGCGTACAACGACTCAGACCCTGACACGAATAACGGCAGTGACGGCGAGAATGACTACCGGCCTTCCGAAGGAGTCGATCTGGAACTCACGTTTGACAACGGTTTCGGCCACGCCATCGGATCGATCGAGGCCGGGGAATGGGTTGAGTATCTGGTGGATGTCAATGAGACTGCCACCTACACTGTGGATGTACGGGTGTCCGCCGATGCAGCCGGCGGAGCTTTGCACGTCGAGTTCGACGGAACCGACAAGACCGGAACGATCGAAGTAGGCTCAACGGGAGGAGACTGGGCGACAGTTCGGACCGAGGGAGTTGCGCTCGAAGCCGGGACACAGGTGATGAGGTTGGCAATCGAAGCAGGCGGCTTCCGGATCAACAACGTGACGTTTACGAAGGAAGAAGGTGGCGGGACGAAGGAGGCTTCGGTTTTCGAAGACTTTGAAGACGGTGACGCGTCCGACTGGAACTTCATCGGCGGCGGCATAGGCGAGGTGCTCACCGATCGGCCCGCGGAGGGGGGGTCATACTTCAGCACGAACTGGTCGGGCCCGGGCGGCGGCTTCTACGGCGGCTTCTGGAAGAACACGCCCAACGACATGCAGGTGCCGGTACCCGATGACCCGTGGCTAAACGTGTGGGTGTATCACGAGAGCGCGGGAACGACGGTCGACGAATACCGGCTCGAAATCACTGTTCGGGAAGACACCGATGGCAATGGATGGACATCCGGGCAAGAGGACTCCAGGCGATTAGACGTCGTCTTCCGTGGGGAGGACTTCAACGACCGGTGGACGCTGGTGAGCGCTCCAATCTCGGACTTCCTGGATTTGGGCGGCGGCAACGGAATCTTTGAAACGGCGGTCGATGAGATATTCATTGGCATCGCACAGGTAAGCGGAGCGAGTGGCGCGACCGTTGCCGTCGATTTCGACTACGTCGTACTTACCAGCGGCGGGCCACTGCCCATCGAGGTCTTCGAGGATTTCGAGGACGGAGACGCATCCGATTGGAGCTTCATAGGAGGTGGGAGCGGCGAAGTGCTGACTGACCGGCCGGGTGAAGGCAACTCTTACTTCAGTACAAGTTGGAGTGGTCCCGGCGGCGGGTTCTACGGAGGCTTCTGGAAGAATACGCCCAACGACATGCAGTTGCCGGTGCCCGAAGATCCGTGGCTCAACGTTCTCGTCTACCACGAGAGCGCCGGTACGACAGTCGACACCTATCGGCTCGAGCTTACGGTGCGTGAAGACACGGACGGAAACGGCTGGACGTCGGGGCAAGAAGATTCGCGACGGCTGGACGTCGAGTTCGCGGCCACCGACTTCAACGACCAATGGACCCTCGTGAGCGCGCCCATATCCGACTTCCTTGATTTGGGTGGTGGCAACGGAATCTTTGAGGTAGCTCTCGACGAGATCTTCGTTGGTATCGCGCAGGTGAGCGGACCTTCAGGAGCTACGGTCGAGGTCGACTTCGATTACATCGCGCTATCGAGCGGCGGACCGCTGCCGTCGCCGACACCAACTGCGAACGATGATCCGAATGCGCAGCTGCCGGGTTCATTCGGCCTCAACGAGGTGTATCCCAACCCGTTTGTTACTGATGCGACCATCACGTATGACCTGCCGCGATCGTCGCGTGTGAGGCTCGACGTGTTCGACGTACTTGGAAGGCGTATTCGTACGGTTGTCGATCAGACGCAGCCTGGAGGTCGCTATGACATCCGGATCGATGGGCGCGACTTGGCGGCCGGCGTATACCTGTTTCGTCTGACGGCTGATCGTTTCGTCCAGGTTAGGTCTGCGACGCGGTTGAGGTAGCTTGCCAGCGACCATAGTGCTTTGGTCTGCCAGAGACTCGAAAGGCAGACAGCGGGTCGAGCCTAAAGAGACCATCCGGAAAGTCGATACCTTCGGATGAACCGTTCGGTTTCTACCAAAGAAACTGGGCGTTCTCGAGGCATCTACGTCTCGATTTAGTACACCCACCCCCAAGAACGCCCGATTTCAGTCGGCGAGCCCACCATGCCCGAAACCACACAGGTAAGACCCGAAATCGTCGACCCCAAAAGACTTGCGTCACTTCGAAGCACAGGATTGCTGGACAGCCCCCCCGAGAAAGAATTCGACGGTCTCACGGACCTGGTCTCGAGACTGCTCAAGGCGCCGACTGCCCTGGTATCACTCGTTGATACGGACCGCCAGTTTTTCAAGAGCGCTTGCGGTTTGCCGGAGCCTTGGGCGACGAAGCGACAGACGAAGCTGTCGCATTCCTTCTGCCAACACGTAGTTTCGAGTCGGGAAGCACTCGTGGTAAACAACGCACCCGAGCACCCCGTGGTACGCGATAACCTTGCGGTTCGGGATCTGGGGGTAATGGCCTACCTCGGAATTCCGCTTTTCACGCCGGACGACGAGTGCGTTGGTTCTCTCTGCGCGATTGACGGGACTGCTCGGACCTGGTCAGAGGACGACGTCAACATCCTTAGCGTGCTTGCCGACGCTGTCATGAACGAGATAGCCGTGCGCATGTACGTCGACCAGATCAACTTCTTCACCGAGACCGTCGTTCTGAGCAACGAGCAGCTCGAAAGAAATGTCAGCGATCTGAAATTCCTATGTGCGCGATATGCGGCAAAAGGTGTTCGGGCGCAGCAACAGCTTCCTACGGGGTTGCGCCCGCTGAAAGCGACGGGCTAAAATGCCCGAACTGGCTTCACGCGCGCGACCGTAAGGAACGACGTACCCTCCTCGGTGCCGGCTGTACCGGACATCTATTTCGCCCGGTGCGAACCCGTCCAGAGTAGCACTCTTGTAGGCTGCGAACCAATCGGACGCGTCTTCGTGTCATGGGCCGAGTCTCGCATGCATAGCCTTCCATGGTTGATTAGCTGTGCCGTGCAGGTCAAGCTCCGCTAAGTTCGATTTGGAATCCACATCATGCCGCGTCGACGTTTGGTTCTACCCCCATCTCTGCGGGCGCTGGTCCTGATTGTCATTCTGACTGGCTCCGTGGCAGCTTCGACTCGCGGGCAGGAGGCCCTTCGTATCGGAATCACCGTGCGCACGCTGACAACTGCAAGCGGAACACCGGTCCGGATTGAACATGACGAGACGTCCGGCGCGCTGTACTTCCTGACGCTTCAGGGCGACATCTACCGCATCGATCCTCCACTGGGAAGCCAAGCTCCCCGGCATGCTTATGGAGCAGTTGATCACGGTATCCCCAGCAACGTACTGGGTTTCACAATCGCCGGCGACGGTAGAATGTTCGTGGTCGGAAGCTCGCCGCGCGGCTCTTTGAATAGAGGGGTTATTGCACGCGGCACACCAGACGGTACCGGCTCGTATGCGTGGTCGACGGTGGCACGGACCGAGTTCTATCCGCTCAGCAGTACCGCTTTTGACCACAACTTCAACGGAATCGTCGTCAGTCCGGACGGTGCGGATTTGTACGTCAACTCCGGATCGCGTACCGACCATGGTGAGGTGCAGGACAACGGCGGCCTTTTTCCGGACGAGCGCGAGGTACCGTTGACGTCCGCGATATTCCGTATTCCAGCCGACGCTTCAGACTTGACGCTGCCGGCTGACGAGCCGTCGCTACGCGAGTTGGGATATCTGTTCGCCGACGGTGTTCGAAACAGTTTCGACCTCGCGTTTGATGCCAGTGGCAACCTCTTTGCAACCGAGAACGCTGCAGATCGCAGTGACAACGAGGAGCTAAACTGGATTCGGGCAGGGCACCACTTTGGATTTCCGTGGCGGATCGGTACCAACGACATGCCACAGCAGTTTCCTGACTACGACCCTGATCAAGACCTGCTGCTTCCGGAATCCTCAATCGCCGTCGACGGCGGTTTCTATCGTAACGATCCCGCGTATCCCCCGCCACCGGATGGAGTCGTTTTCACGGATCCCGTCGTCAATCACGGGCCCGACGCAGCCAAGTATGTGGATGAGACCGACGGTACCATACGAGATGGAGGCGGTGTCGGCACGTTTACGCCACACCGGTCACCTCTCGGTCTCGTCTTTGATACGAACGACGATCTCCCCGGCGAGTTTGCCGGCAAAGCTTTTGTGCTGAGTTGGACGTCGCCTTCGGATCGTCTCCTAAGTCCCTTTGGTGACGAAGGAGGAGACTTACTCCAACTTGATCTCCAGTGGAACGGAACCGACTACCATGCGGTGGCCGAGCGGATTGTGCGCGGCTTCAACAATCCGATTGACGCCGTGTTAGTGGGCGGTGTGTTGTACGTCCTTGAGTTTGGAGGCAGCCGCCGCATATTGGAGATCTCGTTCAGCTCCGGAACTGCCGTCGATGAGCAGGACGTACCTAAATCCGTCGTTGCACTGAGCGTCTACCCTAATCCAACCTGGGGTATAGCCACGATATCGGTCGATATTTCTACCAGAGAGGATATGCGAGTAGAGGTTTTTGACGTACTAGGCAGGCGAGTGTACGATTCTTTCCCGGCAGCAACACTTGGACGCACATCGATAGATATCGCATGGGACGCCTCAACGCTGCCACCGGGCGTGTATGTCGTCCGTGCAAGCAGCCGACGAGGGAGCGCCGCACAACGGCTGGTTGTCGTCGGTTGAGCGTCTCCTGAAACCACGTTTACGGTAGAGAGCGTCAAAGTGCCTTGTCTCACAGGCAATTGCGTTTGACTGCGTTATTCCTTATCACGTCTGTACCTAAAGAGAAAAGCCCATCTGCCCGAGAAAGACACTGGGCCTTCTAATGCTCCACCACTTCTAACTCCGTTTCCAACGGAGGGAGGCTAACATTATGACGCGCCGAACGAATGGGCTTGTGACTTCTCCTGCCGTCGACTCGCTGAAAGAGACGGTCCGCGGACCGGTAGTGACCCGAGACGACGATATGTACGACGAGGCCCGCGGCGTCTACAACGGAATGATCGACAAGCAGCCGGCAGTCATCGTACGGGCCGCCGACCAGGCCGATGTCATTGCAACGGTTCGATTCGCGGCTGAATCGGGGCTTGATCTCTCAATCCGGGGTGGCTCGCACAGCGTTCCCGGATTCGGCACGAACGACGGAGGCGTCGTCATCGATCTATCGGGAATGCGCGGCGTCCGCGTTGATCCTCGAGCTAAGACCGCGGTCGTACAGGGCGGGTGTCGATTGGGAGACCTGGACCACGCAACTCACGCCTTTGGGCTGGCGACCGTCGGAGGTATTGTCTCTACGACGGGCGTTGCCGGTCTTACACTCGGTGGCGGAATTGGATACCTGACGCGCGGCCACGGCTTGTCTCTTGATAACCTGTTGTCGGTAGACGTGGTTACCGCGGCCGGCGAACTTGTCCATGCCAGCGAGAAAGAGAACGCGGACCTTTTCTGGGCACTTCGCGGAGGCGGCGGCAACTTCGGCGTAGTGACCCACTTCGAATTCCAGCTTCACCCGGTCAGCACCATTTACGGCGGTCCGATGTTCTTTGAGGTTGACCGCGCTCGGGACGTGCTCGAGGCGTTTCGAGATTATATGGCCATCGCGCCGCGAGAACTGGGGGCCTTCTTCGCGTGGCAGATTGCACCGCCTCTCCCGTTCATTCCTGAGAGTCGGCACGGGGACACGTTCTGCGCCATAGTGGCTTGTTGGGCAGGTCCGATAGAGCAAGGGGAAGACGCCCTCAAACCCCTCACGGATGCGGCGCCGATCGTTGCGCACCACGTCGGCCCTGCGCCGTACCCGGCACTGAACTCGGCGTTCGATCCGCTGCTGCCTGCCGGCCTGCAGCACTACTGGAAGGCCAACTTCGTCGAGGAGTTGAGCGACGGTCTAATCGCAGCGCACCTGGAGCATGGACCAAAGGTCCCGACTGTGCAATCGACGATGCACATCTATCCCATCAACGGCGCCGTGCATGACGTCGCTGCGGACGCAACGGCCTTTGGGAACCGGGACGCCAACTTCTCGACAGTGATAGCGGGCATGTGGCCCGATGCCAAAGACAACGAGAAGAACATCCAGTGGGTGCGTGACTACTATGCCGCAACGGCTCCATTCTCCCGTCCCGGTGGGTACATCAACTTCCAATCGGAGGACGATGCCGCCCGAGTGTCCGAGAACTACGGCGCCGCCTACCGTCGGCTCAGGGAAGTCAAGAAGAAGTACGACCCGGAAAATCTGTTTCACATGAACCAGAACATCCAGCCTGCCTAGCGCAACAACACCATACGCCTGACCTCGGCGTGGTCCCCCGCCTCGAGTCGGTACAGGTATACTCCTGAGGGTAAACCGACGGCGCTGCGTTTCGGTTGGCTGCGAACTTCCAAGCCCGCAGGTAGACGCTTCGAGTAGCCTGACTGCATGACGGACGAAACAGACAGAGGAAGAATGAGGCCATAATTACACGCGTTTCGTAACCTAGAGGTAATCAAACGAAACGCAGAGAATGGTTGGCACGACGGTCGGGCATTACGAGATCCTGGAGGAGCTGGGGCGCGGCGGCATGGGCGTTGTATACAAGGCGCGTAACACGCGGCTGGATACGTTCGTCGCATTGAAGTTTCTGGCGAGTCACCTGACACTCGACGAAATCGCCCTCGAGCGATTTGTTGGCGAGGCGCGGGCGGCGTCGTCGATCGATCACCCCAACATTTGCAGCATCTTTGACATCGGGGAGACGGAGGGTTCGGGGGCTGACTCGGCCGGACAGCGTTTTATCGTCATGGCCTACTATGGCGGCGAGACGCTGAAGGACCGCATCGCCCTCGGGACGCTGGCGGTGCCTGAGGCGGTGCGCATCGCATCGCAAATTGCGGATGGACTCGCGGCGGCACATCGAAAGGACATCGTCCATCGAGACATCAAGCCGGGTAACATCGTCATCACCGATGACGGATATGTCAAGATCCTTGACTTCGGGCTGGCGAAGCTGGCTGGCGGAGCGCACCTCACCAAGTCAGGCTCCACGCTGGGGACGAGCTCATACATGTCCCCCGAGCAGGTGCGCGGAGAGGATGCCGGTCCGGCTGCCGATACGTGGTCGCTCGGCATCACCCTGTATCAGATGCTAACCGGTGTGGTACCCTTCACGGGCGATTACGAGCAGGCGGTCCTGTATGCAGTCCTCAATGAAGAAGTCGATCTATCCAAGCTGCCGTCCGACACGCCCGCGGAATTGAGACAGTTCGTCGCGTCGAGCCTCGACAAAGACCCGAACAGGCGGCCACGATTAACCGCGGAAGTGGCGCGGGATCTGATGCGCATCGCCGACCCTCCTAGTCCGTCAGCGGTTGAGCAGCGATCGCCTGCATCGCGTCTCGGCTGGTATCACGATCCCGTCAAATTGCTCGTCGTCTTCGGGCTGATATCGGCGGGAGTTCTGGGCCTGGCATATGCTGTCATGATACTGGCGGGCCTTCCCGACTGGGTGCTGGTGGCGACCGGCATCCTGCTCGTCATCGGGCTCCCCTCCCTCCTGCTGGGCAGCGTGCACGAGCGACGTCAGATTCTTTCCGAGTCCGAGCAAGGCACCGCGCGGCGTGGAATCCGGCGACTGCTGACCGTCCGCAACGCGGTCATAGGCGGGTTTGCGGCGTTCGCCGGGCTGATACTGTTCACGGCCGCTTTTGCGGTAATGCGATCCGCCGGCATCGGACCGGCCGCCAGCCTTGTCAGCGCCGGCGTCTTGAGCGAACGTGACCAATTGATCGTTGCCGACTTCGAGAATCGGACCGCTGACAGCACGCTGAGCCAGTCCGTGACGGAACTTTTCCGCATCGACCTGAGCCAGTCACCCGTGATCCGGCTGATGCAAACCACACGTATTACGGAAGCCCTGGAAAGGATGAAGGTGCCGACCGATACGACCCTCACGAGGGAGCTCGCTCTCGAGGTGGCAACCCGCGAGGGCGTCAAGGGTGTCGTTACAGGTACGCTTAGCGGCCTTGCCGACGGCTACATCATCACGGCCGAGTTGATCGCATCGGCGGATGGGGAGAGCTATGTCTCCCTGCGCGAAATTGCCGAGAGTCGGAACGAAGTAGTTGGGGCCGTTGACCGCCTGTCGGCCAACCTTCGTGATCGCATTGGTGAGTCTCTGAAATCGATCCGTGAAGGCGAACCGTTAGACAAAGTGACGACTGCGTCCATTGAGGCACTGGAAAAATATACACAGAGCCAACGGGCGATCGACATCGACAACGATTACGAGAGGGGTGAAGCCTTACTCGAGGAGGCGATACGGATGGACCCCGAATTTGCAATGGCACATCGCAAGCTGGCGGTGCTGCTGTCGCAAACAGCCGCCGACTTCGATCGTCAGCGTGAGCACGCGAGGATTACTTACGAGCTTCGCGACCGGCTCCCACGTATCGAGCGCTATCACGCCACGGCCTTCTATTTCTGGAATGTTGAGCTCGACCTTGAGGAGGCGAAAGCGGCGTACCGACTGCTGCTAGAGGAGAAGCCCGACGACGACATCGCTCTGGCCAATTACTCTGCGCTTAGCATCCAGACGCGCCAGTGGGAGGAGGCGCGGAGGGCTGGGCTGGCAGCCTTAGCGGTCGACGGTTCGTGGGTGGCGCGAGAGAATTCGCTCGACGGCATTCTCGGGCTCGAACGGTACGAGGAGGCGGATTCGCTCATCTCCGACTATGAGGCGCTCAACGGTGAGGACGTGCGCGCCGCGCGCTGGCGGGTGCGTATCGCGGCAGCGCAGCGCAACTTCGATGTCGTGGATGAGCATCTCGATCGCTGGATGCAAGCAGCTGAGGGGAATGACGTGTGGCTCTGGCTCGGCCAGTGGTACCGCTATTCAGATCGGCTCGTTCGCGGCAAGCTGGGGGAAGCTGAGGCGGCGTTAAAGCAATTCCAGCAGTTGAGTGAGAAGCGAGACGTTCACCAGTGGGCGCTGATTGCAGATGTCGAGCAGAGTCTCGTCGACATACGTTTCGGTAACGACGTATCCGGTGCCGTGGAGCGGCTGGAGGCGGTCCTTGCCGATCCCCGCTTTGAGGAGATCGCTCCCGTGAACCGGCCTTACCCAGTCGTCGCGCTTGCGTTTGCGTATGCAGGCGAGCTGCCGCGCGCGCAGGAGGTCATGAGTAGATTCGAGCGCGACTTGCCATCCCCGATCGTCGAAGGATTACCTTTCGCGGATGCGGCGCGCGGTGCGATCGCTCTGGCAGATGGGCGATACCGGGATGCGATCAGTTCCTACGAGCGTTGCTACAACCGTATGGGTGGTTGGCCGGTAACCTACTGCGGCAACTTCGAGGTTGGCACTGCCTACGAAGGTCTTGGTGACACAGACGCAGCACTGGCCGCCTATCTTCGGCACGCCAATGAACTTTCGCCCGCCCTGCTTACCGACGACCGACACGTCCTCGGACCAACGTACCGCAAGCTCGGCGAGCTTTACGAAGCGCGCGGCGAGACCGACAAAGCGCTGGAGTATTACGTGAAGCTGGCCGAACTTTGGAAAGACGCGGACGCCGAGCTGCAACCGGTCGTTGAAGAGGTACTCCGTCGCATCGACCAGCTCAGTGAGCGGCAGGCGGGCGAGCCGGCTGCTTAGGGGCTATCTCCCAGTCTCACTTGCACTTACCGGGCCGGCGCGGCCCGCTCATCCGGCCTGGCTCGCCGCTTTTTTGGAGGTGCTAACGAGCGAGGAGATCGAAGCCCGTGTGCCTGAGCTGACGAACGGCGGCAGCTGAGAAGCACACCGGCTGAACGATTCGAGCAAACCTAAACCGGTGCCGGCCTTTGGCAGGGTCAGTACCTTCAGCACCGACTCGCATTGCGAGACGCCAGGTCACTGGCGGTGCGAGTCGATACCTAGACTCGGTGCCTCACGACTTCTACCCCATCATCATCTGTGCGAAACTCACCACGGCGACGAGTATCAGCACCAGCATCACAATGGCTCCGGGGTGCGCAAAGTTGATTGTCCACCCCAACCCGGTTCTTTTCGGCAGAAAGTATCTGGGGTCATCCGGATTCTTGTAAAAGATCACGCCGTGCCAATGGGCCGATTCGTTGGGCACCACATTGCGCCATTCCTTGGTAATAATAGTCTTGTAGAAGACCATACCAGTCAAGGCGAGAACGCTGATCACAAAAAGTAAGAGCATGACTTCTGGCCGCAGGTTGGTAGACCGCTGACTTCCACCGTTTTGAGGGTACGGAACGCAGTGGTAGAAGTTTAGGAATGCGATTCCGCGCAAGCAGGTGGGGGCAACCCCCACCATTGTGTCGCAGTGTTCGTTCTCCGGCCGTACGATGCAATCACCCTCCTCTCAAATCCCACTTCCGTCGGACGTCCCCGAAAGGACTATTCGATCTTGAATATTTCCCGGTGCCCTCCCTGGATACAGTCCATGTAGCCTTTCATCGCTTCGGCATACGCGGGTCGCTGACCCAATTCCTGATGGCCGTTCCATACATCACCGGGTTCATTTACTTCGAACTCCGCCACGACCGTCCAGTACGTCGTTGCGGTGTCGGTCATGACCCGCGCATTTAAGAGTCCCGCGCCCTCCATATGCTTGAAACTCTCCTTGAACTTGGCCACGAGTTCTTTTGAACGACCCGGTTTACATCTGAGTATTTCTCGAACGAGATACATGGTAGCGCCTCTTCGTTGAGTTGAGAATGATCAAGGCGTGGCGGACCCCGCTGCGCTGTCAAAGACGGCGCAGTTTCCGCCTGCTAATCGACCACGTGTTTGGCGAAGTCGGGGGTCTGGCCGAGTAGACGGCCGACCTCCACGCGGTTAGTTGCTGCCCATCTTCTTCTCGCGAGGGTCGTCTTTCTTGTTGACGTACGTGATGCCCCACGGACCGCTCGAGTTAAGCTGGATGACGGTCGGCTCCGTCGTCCAGGCATAGTGCGGCATCTCCTTCGGCATCATCGAGTAGCCGCCGGCCGACAGGTGTTTGGCCGCCTTCTTGTCCATCTTCTTGCCAACACCAAGGGCGATGGATCCTTTCAGGACGGTGAGCTGCTCGGTTACGGGGTGCGTATGCGGAGCGACGGCGTAGTCAGCCGGAAACTTTAGCCGTATGGTCAGTGGGCCTTCTTTTGCCGGATCTCCCTCGATGATTGCGATTTCAGCGCCGGGTGGCAGCGAAGCGGGCCCCGGGCTCCACTTGACGTCGGACGGAGCGACGAGCAGATGTCCCGCGGCATGATCTTGAGCGTCCGCCAGCGGCGGAAGCATCGCCAGGCAGGCGATGCACATGATTGTGATGAGAGGTTTCATTGCCGGACCTTTTCGTTTGGAGCGTTAAGGTGCCGGCGTGCCAATCGCATTAGGACCGCGATGCACTACGGCACCACGAAGCGAATGTCGTTAGGGCACACTCGATTAGCAAGTGAAATCCGCTGCCGACGTGGCGAGCCGCTTCAAGAGAGGTGTTCGAGATCGTCGAGATCCTGGTGCCGACCGGCCTCTCGCTTGTTCTTTTTGAGATCAGTCAATCCAATCAAACTGACCTTCACATCGTCCCAGGATTCCTCGAGGCGGTTTGGGTAAGCGTCCGCGAATTCCAGTCCTGAAACGGACGTAAGGATCTGTATACGAAACGGTGGATGGCCCATGCGCACTACGCGCTTCTGCTCCATGAAGAGATCCGCATTCAAGCGCTCTACGCCGAAGCCGAATTTGAAGAGAGCCTCGACCAGACGCTGGGCGTTCTCCGTTGTTCTATCAATCCAGACGTCCAGGTCGGCCGTGGCGCGCACGTAGCCATGCCACGCGACGGCGTAGCCACCGACCACCATGTACCTAACTCCATGGTCTGTCAACAACTTCAAGAACTCGCCGAAGTCGCGCGGAAGACGGGTCGTATCCATATAGAACCTGCCGGATCTGTTCGACGGCTTCCCATCGTTCTTGCGGCGAACGGGCAAGCCAGTATTCGCGGTCACCCTTCTCCTGGGTGGATAGGGTAACGACGTCGAGCGCGTTTCGATCGATGCGGTGACGGTCGGACGGCATGGCAATGTCGGTAATTTGTACCTAAGATAGACGCCCGGAGGGACTTGTTTGGTTCAGAAGCGTGAAGCATTCCAGGGCTAAGCCAGACTTCCGAACTGCCCCCAGTCGTCGGGGCGTATGATGCGCAAAATGGCCTAGGTCATGCCCGATCCTACACTACGAAGGTCGCTGACCACGTTCGACGGCGTTGCCCTCCTCATCGGTATCACCATCGGGTCGGGCATCTATTCGACCCCATACATTATCGCCGGCTACTTCGGGTCTTTTTCCGGCGTGATTGTGAGCTGGCTTGCCGTCGGGGTCTTCGTGATGATCGGCGGCCTGATCTATGCCGAGCTAGGCACTCGGCTTCCGACGACCGGCGGCGAGTATGCGTACATCAATCGGGCATTCGGGCCCTTTGCAGGGTTTATGTTCGGTTGGGCGCAACTGTTCATCATCCGGACCAGCCCAGGAGCCGGTCTGGCCATCATCACAGCCGACTACGTCGCCTTCTTCCTACCGATCGAGGGATGGAGCCACACAGCTACCGCGCTGTGCGTAATTGCGATGGTCGGCATCTTCAATTACGTGGGCGTACAGTGGGCAGCCCTGTTCCAGAAGGTGACGACGGTTGCGAAGGTAGCGGGCCTTTTGCTGTTCGCGGTTTTCTTTGCGGTCCTGCTTGGCGGAACGGAAAGCCAGCTCGGTTCGACGTCCGCACCACTCACCGACAACGGCTTTCTAGGCAACCTGATTCCGGCGCTGATGCTGATAATCTTCACCCATGCCGGGTGGGATCGCGTCGGGTATGTGGCTGGCGAGATGAACGAGCCCCGGCGTGTAATCCCTCGCAGCATGCTCTACGGTCTGGGAATCGTGCTGGTGATCTACTGGGTCGTAGTGACCATCTATCATTACGTCCTTGGGATGGACGCGCTGCGCGCAACCGCCACCCCGGCCGCCGACATCGCGTCGATCATGGTCGGGCCGGTCGGCGCGAGTCTGGTCGCGGTACTGGCGATTGTGTCGGCCGTCTCCAGCATCAACGGAACGACGATGTCGGCCAGCAGAGTTTACTATGCAATGGCGCGGGACGGGCTGTTCCTCAAGTGGTTCGATCACGTCCACGCGACGTTTCGCACTCCAAGCCGCGCGATCCTTGCACATGTCGTGTGGGCATCCGTGATCCTGCTCGTGCGCGGGTCGTTCGAGAGCATTGCGGCCGGGATGGTGTTCGCCATCCTGATCTTCTACTCGATGACGACGCTGGCTCTCTTTCGATTCCGTCGACAGGGAGTCGGCGAGGACGGAGCGTTCCGTATGCCCGGCTATCCGCTGCTTCCGGCGGTCTACCTGGTCGGCCTCGTCGGACTGCTCGTTTTCCGAGCGGTGTTCGAATGGGAGAAGTCGCTTATCGATATCGCCTTCGTGGCGACCGGCCTTCCGGTTTCGGTGATCTGGCTACGGCGTCAACGACGCGACGGCCCTGACCTCCGATCGTAATCAATTGACGGGATGTCGGGTTTGCAGTTGCTCTCGCTTGTTTGGGAGCACGTATGTGATCAACCGGCCCTCGGCCGCCGCGACGAAGGGCGGCGATCGAAGGGGTAAAGGGAGATCGCGGGTTGGGACGCGGGGCTCAGTGCGTACTAGAATGGGACTGTGCGGCTAAAGATAATGCCTGCTCGTCAGCCTTTTGCGATCTTGCCCGCAGCCCACGGACGCTCCGGGTGTATTTGGTCACTGCGCTCGCCGAGACACTACAATACATCAGAATGGTGTCGCGGGATCTGATCTATTATTTTACGGCCGTACCAACCTAAAGTTAGATGGGAGAATTTGATCCCCGTAAAAGGGAAGTCCTCGATTTCATAGAACCGACGGTCGAGCAACACCTCGACCTGTTGGTGGATCACGACTCGAAGAAGTGGTGGCCGGCCCGGTTCTTTTCATGGATGGAAACGCCCGGCTATCAGGAGCCACTTGCCGAGCTTCGTCGCGAGGCCGAGGGTCTCGGGCTTGGCATCCTTGCGACTATCGTCGGCAACATGATCACCGAGGAGGCCCTCCCCAACTACAGCGCCCGACTGGCCACGCTCTTCCCCGACCCGACGGGTATAGATGACAGACCGTGGTCCGTTTGGTCACGTGGATGGAACGCCGAGGAGGACATGCACGGCCGGGTACTCAACGCATACCTGCTGCTGACGGGTAGAGTCAACATGGAGGCCGTCGAGAAGACGATTTTTGGCTTGCTGAGGGGTGGCTTCGAACAGGACGACGACCTGTACAAGGGCGTGCTGTATCCGATGTTTCAGGAGGTGGCCACGCGGGTCTCGCACGTCAATGTGGCGAAGATCGCCAAGTCCGAAAACGCCGAGACAATGGCTACGATGTGCCGGAACGTGGCCGGTGACGAGGCGCGGCACGCTCGGTTCTACTTTGCTGTCGGCAAGGCACTATTCGATGCCGATCCGGAGGGTGCGCTGCGGTCCTGGCACGACCTGATGAAGGACGGAGTGATCATGCCCGCCCAGTACATGACCGATGGTGAGACGCCGGCTCCCGACCTGTTCAACCAGTACGCCAGCATCGCGCAAGATATAGGTGTGTACACGCCGAGCGACTATGCCGACATCCTCGTCGACTTCAACGAGAGGCTCGGCGTCAACGATCTTCGGGTTAGCGGAGAAGCGGCCGAGCAGCAGGATTTTGTCAGCCGTTTGCCCGAGCGGATTCGAAAGATCGGTGCCTATCGCATGAGCAAGAAGCGCCAGCCGGTTCCGCTGAGCTGGTTTGACGGGAAGGCGGTGTAGGTCGATTACTGACCTTGTTAGAGGCTACGTTCGACATGACGACTGAAGGCTTTTCCTGCCGCGGAGCTAATGCAGGCGTCGCTCGCTTTTGAGAAAGGCGCCACCGTATGGATCATCGGCCTTGACAAAGAAGTCTCGGGCGCGTAGTTACTCGCTGCAGTCGGGGTGGCTCTCTGGTGGCCGCTCTTCGAATTAATTCAATCCTGGTCCTATCATGAATGGTTTCACCCGAAGAGGCTTATTGGCGATTTTTGCCGGTACCGTGTCGATCGCAGTTTTGGGCGTCGCGCCCGTTCTCGTCTCAAGCATTGACGACGCGGCCGACGTCAAGAAG
>JBFIPX010000015.1:0-32893 GCA_041609895.1 Rhodothermales bacterium | reverse complement strand
GTCATCATAACCGGTGTAGACTACAGTCTCATCGGTTTCCCAAAGATGCCACGTTCCTTCGGCCGTCACCTGATTCGGACCGCCGTTTGGGACTACCATCGTCGCAGCGCCGTTGTTGCTCCACCCTGCCAGCAGGAGATTGCGACCACTCGGGGAGAAGTGAGCATATCCGTATTGCTCGGAGCCCGGAACGCGAAGCATGTTTGCCGTCGCCATCTCGTATAGGTAGACGCCGACAGCGCCTGCCGTGTCTGCCCCGACGAACGTGATCCACCGGCCCCCAGCTGAGATGTCCGGAAACCCGATCGACTGCATCTCCGGGAACTGCAGCAGCACCTTTCTGAGAGGGGTTTCCACCTCGGGTTGCGGTTTCAGCAACCAACCCATGGCAAACATGAGAACCGCTGCCAACGCAACGGCCGGCCACGATTTCTTGATAGCACCAGCGAACCCGACGGCCGCAGGCGTGGAGAGGGTCGGCTCGTGAGCATCCCCGGCCGCAGGCATCGATGGTCTCGACGTGGCGATACGGGACGTATGGATTGCCGATCCGAGATCAATCGCCTTCAAGTCGGCAGGAAGCTCATCGACGTGCTGGTATCGAAGGTCGGGATCCTTCGCCAGCATCTTTGCGATCACGCCGTCTAGGGCCAACGGGACTCCCGCTCGCAGCGTCGTCAGCGACTCCGGATCCTCGTTCAGGATGCCGTAGACGATCGCTTGCTCGTAGTCTCCCGGAAACGGTAGGCGCCCGGTGATCATTTCATACAGGATGACGCCCAGCGACCAGATGTCGCTCCTCCGATCTACCTCCTCACCCTTGGCCTGCTCCGGACTCATGTAGGACACCGTCCCAAGCGTTGAGCCCATCTGCGTGAGTTTTGTCGACGATGCCGTCTTGGCCAACCCGAAGTCAAGCACCTTGACGACGCCGTCCTTTGTCATCATGATGTTACCGCTCTTGACGTCGCGGTGGACGATGTTCTTGTCGTGCGCGGCGCGAAGCCCCTCCGCGATCTGTGTGGCGATCGAAATCGCGTCCTTCAGCGGAAGTGGACCCTTCTCGATTCGCTCCGTGAGCGTATCCCCATCGATGTACTCCATCGCGATGAACGGTCGGATCTCGCCGTTGCCGACATCCGCATCATCGATCTCGTACACATGAGCGATGTTAGGATGGCTCAACGCCGCTGCTGAACGGGCTTCCCTGTAGAAGCGTGCCCGGTCATCTTCCGAAAGAAGTGCGTGCGGAGGAAGCAGCTTAAGTGCGACCGTCCGGTCGAGCTTCGTATCCTCGGCCTTGTAGACGACGCCCATGCCGCCTCGGCCGATTTCGCCAACAATATTGTAGTGGGATAGGGTCTTGCCGTTCATAATTCGGATGAGTATTGATTCTGCAACCTCCCTAAATATGCTTTGAGGCGGACAGTCGCAACGTGAAACGGTCGATGCCGCCCGCTAGCCTCGTTCGTGTGCGACTGCTTGTTGATCTTTACAAATACCTGTGCTCCCGCGTGTCCTATGAGTAAAACGGGCTCGTGTACGCCCCGCACCGGCCTCCCGGCGATAAAGTGGAGGTCGAGCACGACGAGAAGAATGGCGGACGCGAGGCAAAAGAAGTGGAACGAGCGGAAGTAGCGCGGTCGTGCAGCCCGCAGCAGGAACCCTTCCGCCCGGCGCTTGTCCAAGACAACGTTTCACTTAATTCGTACCGGCGGCGCTCTCAAGCCTTCAGCCCAGTGAATTGTGGACTTCCACGACGCTGGATTGAGGGCTTTTTCATTGCGTGCCTGATCCGGTGCGATCTTATCAGGTTCAGGAGAAATGAATATTTACGTAGGCAATCTGCCGCACGCGACCACGGAATCCCAACTCAGAGAAGCATTCGAGGAGTATGGAGCTGTGGAATCGGCAGCCGTCATCAAGGACAAGTTCACCGGTAAGTCACGGGGATTCGGTTTCGTAGAGATGCCGGACAACGCCGAGGCCCAAAAGGCGGTCGACGGCCTCAATGGCGAAGAGTTGGGCGGTCGTACGCTCACAGTCAATCAGGCGCGCGAGCGCGAGGAGCGGTCCGGGAGTCGCTACTAGGACCACACCTAACAGGCTTGAAAGGCGCGGCCCTTGGGGCTGCGCCTTTTTTGTTTGTCCCAGTCGTCAAAACACAGCCGCTCAACGCGGTTCTACCACCCCTCTGTACCCGGCTCTCCTTTTACCGGACCGGCGATATCGTCCGTCAACCATCCTCCGTAAAAACCTCCTGGCTGTGGTCGTACCCGTTCTCCACGGACATAGCATTCTACGCGGCCAGGATAAAACGAGAGATAGCCTCGGATTTCTTCGTACTCGGGTGTTGGTTTCGGGTAACTCCAGCCGACCGGTCCCAACTCAGGGTACTCGATCAGCGCCCAGTATCGTGCCTCACCCTTCCACTCACAAAGCGATGAGCCGCGCGCCGGAGTAAGAAGTCCCATGTTTATTCCGGCGGTTGGAATGTAGAAGACCGGAGGGCTGGCCGTCTCGAGTACTCGAATCGTGCGACGAGAAGACGCGATCTCGACCTCCAGCTCTTCAAGCCTCACTTCCACCAGTCGATCATCGTGTTCGAGGGCAGGCGGACGTGGATAATCCCAAACCGACTCTTGCCCTTCATCAGTCGTGTCAGCGAACGGCGGTCGCTCTCGACCGGTGTATTTCCACATGACCGGAACCAGATTCTCGTTGCAGGGAATACGCAATGACTGACGTTTCGCACTCGCCCAAAAGATCGCTACAGATAGAATGCACTCGTACTACGGCGACGGTTCGAAGCGGTTCAGGTCCCAGTCGTATTCGTGACCACTGATTTTTGGATTTGCGCGAATTGCCTCAGCAAGCTCCGGGTCCGCGTATTCAAGAATATGATCTATCACACCCTCATCAGAGTCGCCAAAATCTTCGCGGTACCACTTGTATATTTTTGAAATGCGGAGGCCCTTTTCGGTAGCCGTCACACCACGCGGGTGATTGACGTAGGCACGCGCAGCCGCGTCAAGGACCGTGTCGAGCGTCGCGGCCTCCCATGCCTTCGTCGGTAGATTAGGGCATCCGATCGAAGCGCAGTTTACGGCGTAGTGAATCCGCGGATCACCCCACTGCTTTCGGAGAATATCATGCTCTATGTTATCCAGCGACAGTTCCTCGCCTTCGACCGTCACTCGTTTTGCTCCCCACGGACCGAAGGCAAAGGAGTGCGGGCGAATCTCGCGAATCGACTTCTTTGGATTCTCGTCGAGGATGAGCTTCACCGTGACCGCGTTGTAGAGGTTTGCCCAGAAGACGAATCTCTCGGCCTTGGGTAAGGACGATACGGCGGTCGCTTCCAACCCCGCGATGTAGGAGTCGAGTGCGCTGCGATCTTCCGGGTTGGATCGCCACCCTTCATAGTCGACGAAGTTTAGGCCGGTCTCGTCGGGGTAGACGTATTTCGACAGAAGCGAGCTAAACGCTTCGTGGTTCTGCCCCGTGGCAGTTTGCGAACTCAGAATCGTTATAGAAAAAATCCATAGGAATAGGACACGCATTAGCCCGGCGAAGATTGTGGATGGGAGATCGTTAGTCGCTGTGCCTCCCGATTTGTTTCGAGCAGCCGCACGTCAGACGACGAATGCCGGCTCAGGCTACCAATAACGCTAGCGATCTACCGGGGGCCATGGTGTGACGGCCTGAACCGTCGGCTCATTGCGGCTCGACCATCCCGTCCTCGCCAAACTTCGACGCGATGACCCGGACATCTCCCGTCAGGTCCGACCCGAAGATCGTGTTGAGCGCATCAGTGTGAGTGGTGTGGAAAGTCGCGCGCTGGCCGTCGGTCGAGAAGAGGTATGCCATGTCCAGTGCCAATACCGTGTCCAACCCGAAATCGAAAATCATTGAAACGAAGTCGCGTTCCGAGTCGAGCTGGTAAGTGGTATCGATGCGCCGTGCCGGCCCATGCTTTGGAAAGAGCTCAAGATCTCCCGACCCATCATCAACGAACTCGAGATGTACGCCGGCATACCCATTGGCAATGATGTCCGACCTGTCACCCGTGTCATCCGCGAAACCCGTAATGGCCCACGTGCCGACGAGTATTTCCCGGTCCGTCGGCTCACTGTCGTCCTGGTTGTCTGAATCGCAGGCGGCCACGATCAATGCCAGCGGAAGAAGCCAACATATGAGCCGGCCGTGCTGTGTTGGTGTCACTTTAGTAGGTGGTTTGGCTGCAATGATTAGTCCCGCCGTAATGATTAGTCCCGCCGTAATGCCCTGCAATGAAGTTCTGATAGGCAGGGGTTGCCTCCTAGAGGTGTCGTCTCTGTTGTACGAAATGACCCCTGAGCCGTAATTGTCGTCAAGCGATCGGGAGCAACAAATCGCCCGAATAGCGTATAGCGGGTTGAGCTCATCTCGCTCGAAACACTCGTTCCAAGCTCTTGTCTCGATTACGGTGGCACGGGGTGTCCGCTGCGCACTTCCCGAACGCCGGCACTATGGGCATCAACGGTCTGCCAGACCTCTACGTACACAGGCACGACGATCCAAAAGCGACCGAGAGAATCCTGGCTATGGCAGTCTTACCACCGCACGGGTTTCGACAAGATTCTCGGAGCGTACCCGGACTACGTACGTTCCTGCCGCGAGATGGGCTGTGTCGAGCCGCGTTGATTGCACCATTCCCGCATTGGCAATTCGCTTTACCTCGATTCGTCTCCCAACAATGTCATACAGCTCGACGGTCGTGAATCTCGCCCCTCCCAACCGGATCATCAGATGGTCGCGCATTGGATTGGGATACACGGCAATACTCGCCTCAGACACTGGCTCGTGATCCTGCTGTGTGCCTATCGGAGGGTGAGCCCCCTCGCCGCCGTCGAGTCTTCCGCTTGCACCAATTCCGATGTCGGCTCCCTCATTATGAAGCCGGCTAAGAACATTGACAACTCCGTCGACCGCCGCGAAGGAGCCGCGCCTTAGTATCAGTGTGTCGACTGTCAGCGAGGCGTTTTGCTCAACCGCCAGAATACCGCCACGTTCTACGACCAAGGAGCCGCGGACCGTCACCTCAGTGTTAACCCGGACTTCGCGGTCCTCGGCTATCGAGGCGGGTCCGAAGATCTCGAGTCCACTACTTTCCGGACCAATTTGGGAGTCACTGCGGAAGACTGGCTGTTGGCGAAAGTCCGTCACGAAGTTGAACGTCATCTCGCTGCCGGATTCACCTGAGCTGCGAATCTGATCGATCGCCGGGAAGGCCCGCGAGTCGAGGACGAACCCTTCCGGATACCCGTTCATGCCGTGAATATTCGGCCGCGTCCAAGGCGTCAGTTGCACGGCACCGAGGGAGCCAAACATGTCTCCATCATATGTTTCCGCTTGGATTGAGAGTTCGAGGCTGTTGTCGGCCGCAATCGTTGAGACTCGACCTTCGGAATCGACCTTTGTTGCAAGGAGGCCTGTCGTCATGAGTCCATGATCCGAGCGCCCCCCGCCGCATGCTTCGGATCGCATTGTGTCAAAATAGCTGAGCCGCTGCCGGTTCGAGAGATACAAAGACCCGGCCTGTCCAAGAGTGTCGCGCACGTCTACAAAGAAGCAGTTTGAGGTGTTAGCCGAGTACAAATCCGTGATCCGAACGCTACCGTCCTCGCGCAGGCGAACACAGTTGATCCATCGGGAATCGATCATGTGCCGCTCGGCGGCAGACAAAGTCAGCGACCCTCCTCGATCGCCAGGCCCCGCCATTAGTTGGAAACCAATCGATGAGGGTGCGGAGGCTGGGACGCTCGTTCGCCCTCCTATGGCCTCGACGTGGAAGGGCCTCCAAATGGTATGCAGTAACTCGTGCGCCATCAACCTTGTCAGATTGAGATCGGGGAATATGTTTCCTGGATTCCCGTAGTTGACGTAGACCCCCGAGTGGCTAGCGTCAAACATCTTCTTTGATCCCGACCGTCCGAACTCGGGCTGCGTTGAACTATACCCGGTAAAGGCTATGCCAGAACGCA
Organism: Rhodothermales bacterium; assembly: GCA_041609895.1. Taxonomy (GTDB): domain Bacteria; phylum Bacteroidota; class Rhodothermia; order Rhodothermales; family JABDKH01; genus JAHHLP01. Next base: position 26,867 of record JBFIPX010000015.1, on the reverse strand, counting down.
CGGTGGATCTGCCAGCTCTGAAGCCGGGCCCTCGCATCCTTCGTATGACGAAGACGATTTTGTCCAGATAGCCATCGTCATCAGCATCAAAGTCCGATAGGTCGACGCGACGGTCGTCGTCAACGATCTTGAGAATCTCCGGTGTCAACAGCCCGACGTTGACGCCTCCGGCGCCGTAATCCGTTTCGCGACCGGCGGTCACGACTACGTCGGGAAATACTGAGCCGAATAACGTCAGATGCCCGTTAGACTGCTGATAGAAATAGTCCGTGAGCGAGTTCTCATCAAAAGGCGGTGTCGCCACTTCGGATAACACGTAATTCGCGATCTCCGGAAGCTGATCCGGCTGGTGCCACTGCCTGTCCCGTTGGATACAACCCGTTAATTCGTGGTTGTCGTCTCGAAAACGAACGAAGACGATTAAAGCTCTAAACGCATCACCGGCGGAGGCCGCAGCGCTGACTTCTTGCCGGGCTCCGGCCCGCACCGGAGTGGAGACACTCAGAGTAACGAGGTGAACGATCAAGCAAGCAATTAGGCATAAGAAGGCACTTCGACGGAGGACGGCTTGGCGCTGCATCACTTGACCTCATTTGGCTAGTCCGCATTAGCTGTCGGAGGTCGATGCGATGCAGGGTGGGGTTTTGTATCAGCCAGTGCCTATTTTTTTGTACTTCTCGAATCCGGTAGCCGCCACGCGGACAGACGCATGTCGCGTCACCAAGTCACTGAATTGTTGGCGGCGCTCCAGGATGGGGACACGAAGGCCGGCAACAGACTCTTCGACCTTGTCTATTCGGAGCTCCGCGATGTTGCCCACCGGCAGCTTGCTGGAGAACGGCGGAACCACACGCTGAACACAACGGCGCTCGTAAACGAGGCCTACCTCAAATGGGCTGGGCGGCCGCCTGACATTACGTGGTCTGGTCGGCGACACTTCTTCGCCATCGTGGCCCGAGCCATGCGGCAGATCTTGATCGATCATGCACGCACCCGCACTCGCGATAAGCGGGGAGGAGGTGTTCCAGTGGTGACTTTCGTCGACAACCTGCCGCTCAGGTCCGGGAAAGCGGACGAACTCTTGGCGTTGGATGAGGCGCTGAGCCAGCTCGAGACAATCAGCCCGCGTCAGGCCCAGATCGTTGAGTATCGTTTCTTCGGCGGCCTGTCCATTATTGATACAGCTGACCTGATAGGTATTTCTGTTGCGACCGCCAACCGTGACTGGACTACAGCACGCCTCTGGCTCAAGCGGGAGATCGATTCGACACTCCACGACGGCGGAGCTTCGTCATGACTGACCGCTGGGATTCAATCCAAAGAGTTGTTCTTGCTGCCCTCGAACTCGATCCAGTTCTTCGAGACTCGTTCGTGCGTGAGACCTGCGGTGGCGACGGCGAGATGATCGATGAGGTCTTGTCGCTACTAGCCCAGGACGAGGCAACCAGTTTACTGGACGGAGCGCTTTCTGATGTGTGGATGAGGTCGACCCGAAATTTTGTGGGAAGAGAGCTGCGCAACTATGAAGTGGTTGAGAAGCTCGCCAGCGGCGGAATGGGCGTGGTGTACAAAGCGCGGGACAAGAAGCTCGGCCGCATTGTTGCACTCAAGTTCCTCCGCCCGGGACTGGCCTCCGACTCCGATGCACGTGCAAGGCTGCTTCGAGAAGCCCGAACGGCCTCGTCCCTCGATCACCCCAATATTTGCACCGTGTTCGAGGTGGGCGAGACGACCGACGACGTCTTTATCGCGATGGCGTTTTATGACGGCATTACAGTTGAAAAGATGCTATCGGCCGGTATGCTGGATCACCCAACGGCAATTGATATCGTTGCGCAGGTAGGCCAAGGGCTATCGCACGCTCACGCAGCCGGAATAATCCACCGGGACATCAAGCCAGCCAATCTACTGGTTACCGAAAGCGGGCTTGTCAAGATCGTCGACTTCGGCATCGCAAGGCCGGAGTCCGCGACCAACACCTCGACGGGCACTGTTGGAACGCTTGCCTATATGAGTCCGGAGCAACTGGAGGGTGTCCCGTCTGACCCGAGAACGGACATATGGTCGCTTGGCGTCGTGTTTTTCGAGATGGTTTCGGGAAGACGTCCGTTCGACGGTGAGAATCCGGCTGAGTTGATACGCTCGATTCTCAACGACGAGCCTGACTGGCCCGCGGTGCCTGTTGAGCCGCTGTCGCACGAAACCGCACTGGTTTTACAGGCGATGCTGAGGAAGGATCGTGAACGTCGATATCAACACGTCGATGACGTTCTGAACGACTTGAAGGCCTTGCCCAAGGATGGTGTTCACGCAAAGAAACTTCGCGCCTCGAAGCTAAACGTCTCCAAGCGAAGCAAACGTTTGGCAGCTGGGCTCGTCGGGTCCATTTTGATCTCGCTGGCGGCGGTTACGACGATTCTTTTCTGGAGGCCTGCCGGAGAAATTAACGGACTGCAGCCGGCTGCCTCGACGCTAGCCGCTCCCGGGATTGTCGCAGTATTTCCTTTCTCTGAAGGAGCTACTGCGGCGGGTGCCGTCGGCGACAGGCTGGCTAGAGAAATGAGCCGACAACTCTTCGACGCGGCTGTCGTCACGAGCCTCGATTACAATACCGTTCGCGCTCGGGCTGGCGGAAAGGCGGTCCTTGATCCAGCGGTAGCCCTGGTTCTTACGCAGGAGATGGACGGCAGGCAGTTCATCCTGGGAAGTGTCGATCGGTCGGGCGACGCTCTAGACGTCAACGCCTCTTTGTATGACGGCGATGGCAGGCTGGTCACCCAAATGGCTGCGGCCGTTGCAGATACGAGCAAGATCTCGCACCTGGTCGACGAACTGCTACACCACCTACTGTCGCAGTGGGAGCCTAAGCCGAGCGCGGACCACATCCGCGGGCGGCACTCGATCGCGAGAGCCGCATCTGCCACTGCGTCGGGGGCTGCTCTCAAACAGTTCGTACTCGCCTTTTATAGCGGAGATTATGCTCTCGAAGAAGAGCGGCTGACGAGAGCTTTGGAGATCGACTCGACGTTTGCCATGGCGGCGTTCGCGCGTGTCCGCGAAAGGATGGGCAATAACGTGACGGCGACGAAGCAGGACGCCGGCCGCGCGTTACCGCTGCTCCTTAGATATCGCCACAAGCTGCCGGAAGTCGAGGCGGGCTTGACGGAGATATATGCGCAGAACCTGACGTTCGAAGAAAAGCGCCGAAAGTATGTCGACCTGCTTGACCACCACCAGCACGATGGTGCCTTGTGGGAGGAATACGGGGAGTTCCTGTTTCTAAATGGCTATAAGAACGGTTGGCGGACGGTCGATGCACGCGGACCTCTCGTGCGCGCGCGTGACCTCACCGGATTCCAGAGGTTCCTACTGCGAGATATTGGTCTCCTTCAGGGCGACCTTTCTCTGGTATCTGCACAGCTTGAATACGACCGTAGCACGAGTGCTCCGGAAGGGAGATATGCCGCGTGGTACGAGTCGGCACTTGAGGACGCCGCAGTACGAAGTGATCTTCCCAAATTTGCGGCGTTGCTGGACGACTACCGGCGCTTTCATCCCTATAGGCTCAGCGCAGCTGCAGACAGGATTGCTCAATATGGAAAGGACGTTGACTACCCGCGACAGATAGCACGACTGTTCATGACGGCGCCTGACCTGACACCCAACTGGAGAGAATGGGGCTGGTACATCGACGCACAAATGGATGTGGCATCGGGACGACTGCACTCCGGGACTCAAAAGCTGCTCGACCTCTCGGCAGACAATCCCGCTTGGCTCATGCACAGCCTTCTCGCGCGATTTGGGGATCACGTGCCGGACGATCCCGCGGTTTGGTCCGAATTGGACCGGCGCGTGGCACGGTGGGATACGCTCGCCGCAGACTGGCCGTTTACGGCGCCTAATCCGCATCTGGGCTCACAGGAAGCGCAGCGATCGTTATTGCACGCGATGATTGCGTTCCGGCAAGAGGATTGGACGACCTTTGCCGAACATCTTGATTTCTTGTCCGGAAGGGCAGAGGTCAACGGCGAGTCGAGCACGCCGGCGGCGATGATGAACACGCTCCGAGCGTGGCGCATGTGGAAAGACGGTCGCCTTGACGAAGCCCTCGCTCTGCTGGACCGTGCTCAGCGAGAGTACGATCCGCCCGACTTCGCCTACCAGTCATGGATCACCGACCAGCTACTCGATCGATACCTTCGTGCAAAGATCCTCTATGCGCAAGGCGACTACGAAAACGCGCTAACGTGGTACCTTTCGCTTAACGATCGTGGCCGGGGCTGCTTCTATTCGGTGTGGGCGATCGGCCCCGTGTTCTATCTCTCGGGTGACATCTACGAGAAGCTGGGCCGACCAGGGTTGGCAGCTATGCACTATCGGAAGTTAATCGATTTTTGGAGCGACGCGGACAACGAACTCCAGCACTACGTTGATTCGGCCCGAGTCCGCGTGGAGCGACTGGACGGGGTCGTGGGCTGATTGGCTGGATTCCTAAGAAGAGCCTGACTAGAAGCAGGGCCGGGCACCCTACGCCAGGGCGCTCTCCTGACCGGAGTCGCGAACGAAAAGACAGGAAGACCGCGTTCGATCGACCATCTCTCGGATGAAGTCGAAGTTCGGTTCAGTGAGAAGTCCGAACATGTTCAGGTCAGCCTGCGGTCCCGTTGCGAGATACTCTTTAAAGTCACTGCGCGCGACGATTACCTCTGTTTCGGGCAAACGCGCCAGATCCATTAGCCGGCTCATGAAATCGCGCGCGTTCTTCTCTTCGCGCTCGTCGTCAATCACCGTCAGTATCCTCAGGTTCGCTTTCCAGTTTCGCTTGAGCTTGTATGCAATAAGTATCGGGAGATCGAGATTGCCGATGTCCCAGCGCAGGTTCCAGTCAGGGCTTCGGTCGCGGATCCAGACATTCACCGACTGCCTTTGTCCCAAGCCTGCGACCGGGTGGGGTGCGTACAGCAGCGTCCCGAGCCTGAGCGCCTTGGCCTGCCTGACGATCTCGCGATACTCACGCTCTCGATCCTCCGATGATGACATCGGGAGAAAGACGATGTTCGGCCGAAAGAAGGCACCCTGAAGAACCTGCATGCCCACCACCAGACTTTCACCAAAGCTTCGGTTGTCTACCACGGTGGCCGATGCAAACACGCCTCTTTCACGAAACGCCCGGTGCAGTTTCTGCAGATTGTCCACTAGTCTGTCAGGACTGTTGGGCGTCCTGACACCCATCAGCTTGACCGATCCCTTTGGATACGTGATGTTCTGGATGAACTCAAAAGAACCCCGCAGACGGCTTGTGTCCTCGACCGGTATCAGCAGGTTCGGCTTCCAGGCGCGCTCTTGTCTTGATGGCATCTCGGCAACTTTCTTGGCGGCCCATTCAGCAAAGGCGACGAACAATCCGCTTCGAACGTCTTCAAATGGTGCGTCCAGCCGCTGCCTCGACAAAACGCCGTAGAAGCCGACAACAACGGCAATCGACAACAGACTGATCGTCGGGTTGACAATAAACATCACGAAGACGGATCCGATCAGGCCCAGCCACGGGATCACGGGATGGACCCTGAGTAAGGGCCGAAAGCTCACCAGCCCGAGGCCTTGCTCGATCAGGACTACTACGTTGAGCATTGCATAGGTGATCAGAAAGAACATCGTAATGAGCGGTGCCACGGCGTTGAGGTCGCGGAGCAGCAGGGTGGCGAATACGATGCCGCCGGTCACCAGCATCGAGTTGCGCGGCTCGCCGCCTCTCGTTAATGTCCCGAGCCACCGGCTTCCGGGAAGAATCCGGTGTTCGCCCATCGCTTGCAGAATGCGCCCTGCACCCACCATCGATGCCAGCGCCGAAGAGAAGGTTGCTCCAAAGAGCCCCGCGACGACCGCCGGCCCCCACGCGGCCTTCTCCACCATCACATAGTAATTGCTGACGAGCTCTTCCGGCGTTGCCGATCGTGCAATCCAATATGCAAGCGCCAGGTAGATTACAAGACTGGCTCCGATGGCAGCCATCGTGCCGATGGGGATGCTGCGGCGCGGGTCCTTGAGGTCGCCCGACATGTTTGCGCCAGCCATGATACCAGTTGCCGCTGGAAAGAAGACCGCAAACACGGTCCAGAACGTCGTCCCCCCGAAGTTGTCCTCGGGAGCGCCCTGGAAACTGCCCCACAATCCGACGTCTGCCGCGTCATACTGCATCGAACCCTGATAGGCCGCAATGGCAATTGAGACAAGCGACGCCCCGATGACCGCCATGATCACGTACTGCGTCTTTATGGCAAGGTCGGCGCTCTTGTAGGCGATACCCCAGAGCATTACAAAGACCACCATGTCGACCAGAAAAGGGTGGTGGCTAGGAAAGACCCACAGCCAACCTTCGCGAAATCCGAAGATGTACATCGTGATCGCGAGCGCCTGCGAGAGGTAGCGGGGAATCCCCAGACTTCCGCCTACCTCGAGGCCAAGCGATTGCGAAACGATAGCGTACGCCCCGCCCGCGCCGATGCGGATGTTCGTGGTAATGGACGACATCGAAAGCCCGGTGCATATCGTGATCGCGAACGAGAGCAGAATGATGGCGACTCCACCCAGGATGCCCGCGTTGCCGATCACCCACCCCTCGCGCAGATACATGATCACGCCGAGGATGGTCAGTAGCGTAGGCGTGAACACGCCACCGAATGTCCCAAACTTTTTACGCTCGGTGTCAGATTCGCTAATAAGTCGCCGGTTGCTGAATAGGGCTTTCATGTTCGGTCAAGCCGTCTCCAAATCGATCTAGATTCGCAGCTTCATCGCCTCAGGATCCCACGCCTTACGGCGGTGAGGTCAAGATAGTATGCTAGACTGTGCGTCGCCGCCGCAAAAACTGCTGATGGACGCGCCAAGAGTCGGTTACACCCCGAACGGCACATCGGGCAAGCAAGTGCGTTTGACACCCCGCCGCCGGATCTCCAGTTGCGATGGACGACGTTCCATCGACGGCATGATTGTAAGATCACGACCACGGCGCATACCCAAATCAGCCTAAGCCCGACCGACCGCGTTCAGCATGTCGCGCCGCCAAAAGTACGCCCGTCTACCCGCCAGCCAAAGGCGACTGGTGAGCATTGTCTTAGCCGGTTACGTCTTGCTGATCGTCAACAGCATAATCCTGTTGATATTCGAGCGCTCAACCGCATTCTCGTACATGACGAACGTGCTTCTGCACGTCGCGTTGGGCGTCATTCTGGTGCTGCCGGTTCTTGCATTTCTTGCACTGCATCTCAGTAAGATGCCGTTCCATCTGAACCGTACCGCGACGCTGGCCGGTGCCTTTACCGCTCTCTCGCTCGGCATTTTGCTTGCAACAGGCTTCGGGATTGTGATTCTGGGTGCTTCCTATGGAGGCGGCTGGATCCTCGACGCCCATATTGTCACAGCAGTCGTCACCGTACTAGCCTTCGTCGGGCACGTATCTCTGAAGAAGGGGGCTAGATATCATTTTCTCGAGTGGGGAGATGCATGGAGGGAGGGAATTTCGAAAGCGATTCGACATCCGTTTGGAATGACGCTGGCCACGGGATTGGTGATATCCGCTTTGCTGCTGCTTCTTCCTATCACGCGGTCGGAACCTGTTTACGTGGACGGGGATGGGGATGCTGAAGCACATCACCTGACAGCCGCGCAGGCGGTGCTGGCACACGACGGTTTCCTCGAGGAGGATGATCTTGCGCGATCGGAGACGTGCGGACAGGAAGGTTGTCACCCGGACGTATTTGCCCAATGGTCCGAATCCGTGCATCGATTCTCCTCGTTCAACAACCCGTATTACGCAAGGACAGTCGACCTCATGCTGGAACGCAGCGGATCCGAGCCAACCCGCTGGTGTGCATCGTGCCACGATCCGGTGGTGCTCTTTTCCGGCGGGTTTGGAAACGAGCAGCCCGTTGACACCACTCACTGGACCGCTCACGAGGGCATCACATGTCTGTCCTGTCATGCCGTCCGCGGCCTGCGAGATCTACGAGGTAATGGACGATACGTTATCGCTCAACCGGATGAATACCCGTTTGCGCGGGCGAGTGACGACGCGCGCCGGTATGTCCATGACAAGCTGATCCTGATCAAACCTGAACCGCATCGTGATGCGATGCTTCGGCCGGTACATAGTGACGGAGCCTTTTGCGGGACATGTCACAAAGTGGGTCTTCCGCCAGAGGTCAATAACTACCGCTGGAAGCGCGGACAAAATGAGTGGGACGCGTGGCATGCCAGCGGCACATCGGGAAATACCGTCCGCTCATTCTACCTGCCGGATCAAACGCAAACGTGCGTAAGCTGTCACATGCCCCTCGTGCCTTCGGACGATCGTGGCAACGAAGATGGGTTCATCCGAAGCCACCGGTTTGCTTCTGCGAACTCGGCGCTTCCGTATCTGAACGGTCACGCCGAGCAGCTTCAGGAAGTAGAGTATGCGCTCCAGGATTCAATCGCGACAGTCGACATATTCCAGGTCCGCGTGGGGGATCGCACCTACGGTCCTGATGAGCCGATGCCGCCGCTCAGACCAGGTGCAAGAGTCGAGGTCGATGTGGTAGTACGCAACAGGAAGGTGGGCCATATGCTGCCGGGCGGAACGAACGACAGCAATGAGATGTGGTTGGAGTTGCGTGCAGAATCTGAAGAGGGAGATCCTGTGTTGGCTTCGGGGCTTCTTGACGCACGCGGCAAAGTGGACTCGACGGCGCATTTCTGGGGAGCGGTTCTCGTTGATCGTGCAAGCCAGCCGATCGACAAACGAAACGCGCAGGATTGGGTCGCGACCGTATACGCCAATACGATCGCACCCGGTACGGCGCATGTGGTCCATTATCGCTTCACTGTCCCGCCTGGAAAACCGGTACACCGCCTGAATGCGACGCTAAGACACAGGAAGTTCAAGTGGTACTATCACAATTGGGTATTTCGGGGATACCCCATTGAGGGGCAGCCTGATTCCCTGGTCTCCGCTGCCGTCGACCGTCGGGAGTGGGCGCTCGGGCAGCGCGACGTCCCATCGCTTCCGGTAGTAGACATGGCTTCCTCGATGCGATCAGCGGGCGAGAGGGTGCATTCGGCCCGGCCACTGTGGGAGCGGTGGAATGATTTGGGAATCGGGTTTTTGATGGAAGGGGACACACGAGCAGCCGTCGAAGCGTTTCGCCGAGTAGCGGAACTGGCACCACAAAGCCCCGAGGGACCAATCAATTCGGCCCGCGTGCTACTAACTGAAGGTCAACTGGAGCGCGCGAGGGAATTGCTGGATGAAGCAGAACGCCGTCGGCGCGGATATCTTAAGACGGCCTATTTCCGCGGCGAATATAACCAGGCGGTGGGTGACTATGACGGAGCGCTGGTCGACTGGATGCGCGTCCACGAACGCTATCCGAATGATCGGGTGTTGCTGCGGCGCATCGGGCGTATTCACTACCTCGCAGGCAGATATGACGAGGCAATCGAATGGTTCGATCGCGTCCTGACGATTGACCCGGAAGATCTGGATGGCCTCTATAATCGGATGCTGGCACTCGGAGCTGCTGGACGGGACGATGCGTTCGCTCAGGCGCAGCAGAAGTACCTCTATCACAAGGAGGACGAGGCGGCCATGGCTGTGACTACGCCATACAAACAGGCGAATCCGGCCGACAACAATGAGGCCCAGCCCATCCACGAGCACCTGCTGCTACGGGCCGAAACGGACAAGTAGGCCTGAGCAATATGTCGGTTTGCCGTCGTTCGAAATTCTTATCGGGGCGGCGCGTCTGGTGGATTTCACAGAGGGGATTGATGAAGCCATGAAGAAATCGGTCGCCCAAGGGAAAATATCTGCAGACTGTGGAATGAAACGAAGCGTCGCGAGGTCAAAAAGTGAGTGTCGATATCAAACATTGTGAACCATACCCCGGGGCCTGCGTTACACATCCGGATTTAATTGTTACAACAGATAATTATGAAACTCATTCTTCCCGCGCTGCTGGTCGTACTTCCTGCGACCCTGTTCACCGTCCAACCTGCGGATGCGCAGCGCCCGGCACGGCCCGGTGGAAACATAAACGGAATTGTCATTGATGCCGACACCGAGGTTACCGTTCCATCGGCGACCGTTGCGGTTTGGCGGGCGGCCGACTCAACTCTCGCAACCGGTACGGTAACGGACGAAGACGGTGCCTTTGCCGTTCAGGGAATACGACCTGGCAACTACTATCTCGTCGTCAGCTTTGTTGGCTACGCAAACGAGGTCGTGCGGGATGTTCAAATCACACCTCGAAATCGTGAGGTAGATCTCGGTCTGATTGCGCTCGTCTCGGACACACAAGTGCTCGACGAAATCCAGATTGCAGCCGATCGTCAACCTGTACAGATCCAGATCGACCGAACGGTTTACAACACGGCGGATGACCCAATGGCAGCGGGTGGCACGGCAACCAACGTTCTGGAGACTATTCCATCAGTGAATGTCGATATCGATGGGAACGTCAGTCTTCGGGGGAGCGGGAATGTGGCGATTCTCGTCAACGGGCGGTCGGCACCAGTAGGTCCGGAGTTCCTGGCGGCGTACCTCCGCCAGCTGCCGGCCAGCTCAATCGATCGCGTCGAGGTCATGCCAAACCCGTCGGCAAAGTTCGATCCTGAGGGGATGGGCGGAATCATCAATATTGTGCTTAAGGATGACGCCGACACCGGGCTTGGAGGCACGGTGTCGCTTAGTGCCGACCAACGAGGGGGATACAGCGGTACAGGTATGTTGAGTTACGGTAAGGGGCCGCTGACTCTCGCGGCATCGTACGGTTACCGGCATGAGGACGACATTGCTACAGGCGAAAGCTTTCGGATCAACCGTTACGCCGATCCGCTGACCTATCTCGATCAGAATGAGGACGAGGATGAAACTGGTTCATCCCATATGTTCAATCTCTCGGCAGACTACGCGGTCACACGAAAGACGACGCTCACTTCATCGGCGCAGTTCGGAATTCAGGATGAGATCGAGAACGAGGTAAACACTTTTTTGCAGATGGATGCTGAGCGACTGCCGACACTCAACTACGTAAGACTGACACGCGAGGACGACAGCCGGTGGGACGCTGATTTTCGGGTCGGCCTACAACACGATTTCGGAACACCATCGACGAGCGGGCCCGGCGGGACACCTTCGAGGAGTCGGCGGGGCCGATGGGGTAACCGAGCAGGTGGTGGTTCGTCGGCTCGAGCCGGTCTCGGGTCCCACTCGCTATCTATTGAGGCTCGTTTCAGCACGTCGAATAACGACGGAGATGAAACGTATACCGAGCAGCTTCTGGACGAGACCTTGCGCGAGCAGCAGCTGGCTATTACGCAGCGCGATCGTACGGACGGCTCCGTCCAGGTAGACTACGTGCGCCCAATAGGTGAATTTCGGCTCGAAGCGGGCTACGACGGTGACTACGAAGGGCTGAATAGTGACCTTTTCTCTCAGACTCTGGACATTCCGTTAGGCGAGTTTGAGCCGGATGTCAACCTGAATAACACTTTCGATTATGATGAGTACGTCCACGCTGTTTATGGTCAGCTGGCGCGCGAGTTGGGCCCGTTCGGTGTACAGTTGGGCGCTCGGCTGGAGCGGGCGAGCACGACCTTCACGTTGCTCAACACCAACGAGTCGTTCGACAACAATTATGTCAGCCTGTTTCCAAGCGTATTCTTTACGTATAAGTTAAATGAAGCCAATACGTTGAAGGCGAGCTACAGTCGGCGTATCAACCGACCCAGAACGTGGTTCCTCAATCCATTTCCGAGCTTCGACGATCCGCTCAACGTGCGAATTGGGAATCCCTATCTGCAGCCTGAGTACGTCGATGCATTGGAAGCCGGCTACGTACGCTTCATGTCATGGGGATCTCTTACTCTCACGCCCTACTATCGAAGAACGACAGACGTCATCCGCAGATATCAGGAGATTCGCGACGACGGCGTGACGGTACGAACCGTTGAGAACTTCGATACCAGCGACTCCTTCGGCCTCGAGATGATTGGCTCGTTTCAAGGTAAAGGCGCCTTCGATGGCGTTCGCGGGTATGTTAGCGTTGAAGGCTATCAGGTAAGCACCAACGGTACTAACGTAGACGCCGACTTTGAGAACAACGCCTTCGGTTGGGGTGGCCGTGCGAACATTACCTATCAGTTCGGTGATCAGTTCGGATGGGGTGGCCTCGATTTCCAAGGCAACATATTCTACCGCGCGCCGATGGATACCGAGCAAGGTAGGAGAGGATCGATGACGTTCATCAATATGGCTGTTCGTCAGCAGTTCCTGAACGACCAGGCCAGTCTCACCCTTCGGGCACGCGATCCGTTCAACCTCGCCGGATTCTCCTACGAGCTCGACCAGCCGACGCTGTATCAGGATTTTGAGAGAAGTTGGGGCGCACGGACGGTGTCGCTCACGTTCTCGTACACCTTCGGGAAAGCGGACCGCGAGAGACAGCGGGATCGTAGCCAGAACGGCGGCGACTTCGGCGGCGGCGACATGGAAGGTGGAATGTAAGAGCTGCGGGCTAGCTCCCGTTCGCTCTTTCATATACCGCCATTCGCCACAACGGTGAGGATGCCGAGAACCGCTGCTCGAACCCGGCATCGGTGACCATGCCGCGTATGTTCTTCTCGGGATGTACAAAGGTTCGAAAGGGATTGCGGGCCCTGCGCCGACGTCGATTCTTGATCAAGGTGTCGAGTCGCGAAGCCAGTGAGTCTTTCGGATAGCTTATGCCGAAGTAACGACTGCATCTGGTGAGCGCGGCGTTCATGAGCGACTCTGCATGGGGATAACAGCAGACAACCCGGTCCATGACTACGATGTCGGCGGTGTCGATCTGCGCGTGAATCGCGACAAAGTCTGCGCCGATGAAGTTGATGCGCTCGGCGCAGCGTTCTTTGCTAGCCCTCGTCGCCGTCGCGCTTAAGAATGCAGGCACTATTTCGACGAACGTACATGATTTCACACCGTGCGACATCAACCCGAGTGTGATTGTCCCGGTGCCGCCGCCCACTTCCAGCATGTGAAGGCCGCGAACTCCGCAGTCGACCAGGGCATCCAGCAGGCGCCGGGTCGCAACGTGCGGGCCGACGGTTCGAAGTTTGCTTATCTCATTCTCGACAAACTGGTCGTCGAAATGCGTCGTGGTAGCGGCGCAGCAATCGTAGCGATCCGGCTTTGACCGATTCATTTAGGCGATTACTTGCATTCCCGCTTAGTCGCGGTCGGTGCGGCCCAAATCGGGCTCCTCACTCCGGATTGTCAGTCGGTGTCCCGTTTCACCTCACGAAAGTAGCACTGCCTGCCACTCGCGTGAAACCAGAAATCCGCATCCTTACGACTACCGGGGGCTGGGAGATGAAAAACCGAGCAGATTTCGTAAGCAGTGCTGTCGAGTGCGCGGTATTCATACGGCTCATCGGTTTCGGGGTCTCGCGTCGGTGGAGATAGGTCTGGCTCGTTCGCGAAATCGGTCAGCGTGCTCGGCAGCCGGTCGTGACGTCGCCAGTAGTCATCTATTGAACTCACGATCATTCTGAGGTCGGAGACACGTTTCGCGTCAAGACGACGCATTCTCTCTTCACCGGGCGATCCAATCAGCACGAGTCCGGCGACAACGGCGATGCCGACTACCGTGACGACGACGGTCGTCAGTATGACACGACCGGAGACGCTCATGACTCCTCCTGTCCGGTCCTCACGTCGCGGAGGTAGTAACCGAATATGGCGCCGGCGATAAGTCCGATTGTCAGAACTTTGAGCAAGAACCTGACGGTTAGTTCACCGCTGAGAAAGCTGTACACGAGCGCAATGAGGTCGCCGATAATAACGCCCGCTGCGATGAAGAGCGTCAGATAAGTAAGCCATTTTCGTACACCGGAATCACGTTCGATCGGATCGCGTGATGCAGTCTGACTAACCCTCCGCGACATGAAAAGGAATACCGGAAACGCGATTACGAGCGATGCCACTGCCCACCGAATGTTTTCCCGAGCCATGAGTTCATACCCTTCCGGATCGGTTGCAGCCGGAAACGCTAGCTCAATGAACTGGAACAGAAGCCTCCCTAGATTGAAGGCACTGATGTAAAGTGTTGTAAAAAGTAGGAGGTATACAAATGCATCGCGCGCCGAAAGGTGAGTCCTTGGACGCGGAACGGGAACTGGGAATTCAATGTCGGCGAAGCTCCGGAGGGCCTCCTTGATCTGCGCAGATTGCCATCCCACCCTATCAAGCGCATCCTCGATCTGCTCGCGCGTCATCCCCCTCGAAAGGGCTTCCCGCACAAACCGAATTAGCCCGTCGTCTGATGCCATCTTGGTGCTCCGCGAATATAGTCGGATGGTACAGTATCTGTCGTCGAATTGCCACTTGAAGCACGCCGCTCTTGGTCGATTCAACTCGCTGCGCAGGTTTGATCGGCACTGGCCGCGGGAATGATCCTGATGCGGCCACGTCACCGGGAAGGGCCACGGTTCGTGATGTGCCCGATTTTTCTTTTTTGCGGGTCAAACCGTATATACGATCCGTTCGTTGCGAAAGCCGTCCGGCCCAGACACGTTTTTAATTTTCTAACTAAGCCGAGCGCCCTCTGACGCGATGAGTAGAGTATTGAGGAGTTTGTGTCCGCGAGGCATTTCCCCCTTTCGTTTATTCAGTATCGCTGTGACGGTTGGGTTTGTTTGGGCCTTCGTGCTTCCTCGCACGGCAAAGACGCAGGGTACGGATAGCATCCCCACGGGCGTGGTCGACTCAGTCGGCGCCGAACGGGAGATATCAGGTCTCGAAACGTATCGAGCCCAGTATTGCGGGCTCTGTCACGCGTACGATCGCGCGGACACCGGCGGTATCTTTGGTCCACCGCACAACGGAATGGCGACAATAGCAGCGCACCGGATTCAAGATTCAACCTATACCGGTAGCGCAACGACGGCGGCAGGGTATATTCGTGAGAGTATCACCGATCCCGAGATATATATAGTGCCCGGGTTCGAGACAACTGTTCATCGAATGCCTGCATACAGGCATCTTGATGCTGTTGTGATCGATGCCATGGTCGAGTTCCTGCTGGAGACCGATTGTGGTGGATCCGAGTGCGCGGGCAATCGACCGCATGACTGAATTTTCTTAGGTTAGCACAGGCCTTCCGCGTTCACCTTCGAGGCGCGGCAAATTAGCTCTAATCGTTCATCACACTAGTACTTCAAACATGAAACCACTCAAGTCCATTCCAAAGATTGCAACTACTGCTGCGGCATTGCTTGGAATCACGCTTGCTCCAATGGACGCCCACGCACAGGTCGGTCCGGAAGTGGTCGCCTCCGGACTCAACGGGCCCATGGGACTCATGGTCGAAGCTGACGGAAGCATTTGGGTCGTTGACTCCGGCGTCGGCGGCGATGAAGAGATGTTGTATCCTGACTTCAACACCTATGAACTGAAGCCCGTCAAGTTTGGCCACACCTCACGGATCATCCGGATAGATGGAGAGGGCAATCAGGAGGAGGTCGGTAAACTCCCGTCGATCGATGCGGGAGGCGGTGAGATCGTCGGCGGCGCGCGCCTCGCAATGGTCAACGGGGAAGTGATGGTAAGTACCGGTCCATGGGTCGCCATAGAGACGGACCGAACGCCACTCATGTCGTCGATAGCAATCGTCGGCGCCGATGGCGTGAAGGAGTTAGTTGATACTTTCGAGATTGAAGTCGCGTCGAACCCGGACGGGAGATACGTCGAGTCAAACCCATTTGGCATGACCGCAACGCCTGATGGCAAACTTCTGGTGGCGGATGCTGCGGCAAACACCCTATTGCGGGTAGACCCGTCATCCGGAGATGTTGAGATGGTCGCTTTGTTCGACGAACTGCCGAGCCCGATTCCCAATCCGCACCACGACAACAAGATGGAGACGGACCCCGTCCCAACGGCTGTTGTGCTCGACGATGACGGTAACGCCTATGTGTCGTTTCTATCGGGCTTTCCGTTCGTACCGGGTTCTGCGAAGGTCGTTAAGGTGGGGCCGAAGGGAGAAGTGAGTGACTATGCGACCGGTTTGACGATGCTAGTGGATCTTCAGTGGGGTCCTGACGGCAACATGTATGCCGTGTCGTTTGGCCGGTTCACAGAACAGGGTCCGGATCCGGCATCGGGAGCGGTGTTGCGGGTCCATGAGGGTGAGGGTTCGACGGAGATTGTGACGGGTCTTCCATTTCCGACCTCCATCGCCTTCAACGAGGCGGGTGATGCATTCGTGGCGACCAACGGTTTGGGCGCTCCAGGTAGTGGTCAGGTGCATAAGTACGAGGGACTTGCCAAGGAAGGATCAGGAGAGTAACGCCGTTGACAAATACCGCATCGGCGATATTCACGAACGTCCACTGAGACGTGCTGCGCTGCGAGAGGCGCATGGCAGGTCGATCCCGGGATGCTTCATTCTCGCAAGAGGTAGCCAAGAATAGGGATGGTACTGCAGCCACTAGACTGGTTCTCAATCATCGCCTTCTTTGTGGTCTCGCTCGCGATCGGCATCGGAGTCGCCCGCCGAGCCGGGAAGAGTTCGACCGAGTTCTTTCTGTCAGGCCGCAACATGCCGTGGTGGTTGCTGGGCGTCTCGATGGTTGCGACGACCTTTTCCGCCGATACGCCCAATCTCGTAACGGACATCGTTCGGCAGAACGGAGTAGCCGGCAACTGGGTCTGGTGGGCGTTTCTCCTGACGGGAATGCTGACTGTCTTCGTGTACGCGAAACTGTGGCGTCGGTCTGGTGTGTTGACGGACCTCGAGTTCTACGAGCTGAGGTATGGCGGTCGTCCTGCTGCCTTTCTTCGCGGCTTTAGGGCCTTGTACCTGGGCGTCTTCTTTAACGTGCTCATAATGGCAGCTGTATCGCTTGCGATGATCAAGATCGCAGGCGTCATGCTGAACCTCTCGCCGGCGACGACGCTTATTATCGCGTCCGTAGTAACGGTCGTGTATAGTGCGCTCGGTGGATTGAGAGGCGTGCTGATCACCGATTTCATTCAGTTTCTGATCGCCATGGTTGGGTCGATTGGGGCGGCCGTAGTCGCTGTCAACCTGACGCAGATCGGTGGGATCGATGCGCTGCTGACGGACGAGCGGGTTCTACCCAAACTTCGACTGCTACCGGATTTCTCGAATACGGATGCCGTAGTTACGCTGCTTGTTCTGCCGCTCGCCGTCCAGTGGTGGAGCGTATGGTATCCGGGATCTGAACCGGGTGGTGGTGGCTACGTGGCTCAGCGAATGCTTTCAGCACGGTCAGAAAGGCACGCGATCGGGGCCACGCTGTTGTTTAATGTGGCGCACTATGCGTTGCGGCCTTGGCCGTGGATTATCGTCGCTCTCTGCTCGCTCATCGTGTACCCCGACTTGGCTTCGCTGCGCAATGCGTTTCCTGAGATCGATCCAGCGGTCGTGCAGCACGATCTTGCCTATCCTGCCATGCTGACCCATCTGCCCAGTGGCCTGCTAGGGATCGTAGTCGCATCGCTGATTGCGGCGTTCATGTCTACCATATCCACGCATTTGAATTGGGGTTCTTCCTACGTGGTGCATGATTTCTATCGGCGATTCATCAATCGGGAAGCGGACGAAAGAGCGTTGGTTCGAATCGGGCGGTGGTCGACCGCGATGCTGATGATACTTGCGGGTCTTCTCGCTCTTCTTCTGAGCAACGCGCTGCAAGCTTTCAACATCTTGCTCCAGGTCGGTGCAGGCACCGGTCTCATCTTCATTCTCCGGTGGTTCTGGTGGCGTATCAGCCCATGGAGTGAGATCACAGCAATGATCGTTTCATTTGTCATTGCCGTCTATTTCCAGTTTGTCCATGTGCAGGCGGGATTTGTGCCCATCACGACAGGGGCGCAGCTTGTCGTTGGGGTAGGGTTGACCACGGTCGCGTGGGTGAGCGTCACCTTCGCTTCGCGCCCGACGGACATACAGACACTCGTGCGTTTTTACAATCTGGTCCATCCGGGCGGTCCGGGGTGGTCAAGAGTCGTTGCGGAAGGACGACGGCAGGGATACGACTTTGCGAAGGAGGGCGAGGGCTGGCAGTTACCCCTCGAGATTCTGTGCATGATGGTAGCCACGTTCACCGTCTACGGCGCTCTGTTCAGCACCGGCTACGCGATCTATGGCAACTCAGGTCCTGCCTTGATTCTAGGTTTGGTGGCTGCCGTTGGAGCGTTCACGCTTGCCGCACTGTGGCGCCGACTCCGGACGCAGTAGACTGGCGCAACCGGACCGACTGCAGTGGCCACGCTTCCTCCAGTCAGATTCTATCCGGTCGGCGCGGCCGGTTTCGCTTTGTAGATGAACTCGTAGTAGTCCCTCATCTGCAATTTGCCTGCCGCCTCTTCGTCGACGATAACCTTGGTGTCAGGATGCAGCTGCAAGGCGCTTGCCGTTACCATAGACGTCACCGGTCCCTCCACCATGCTCGCTATGGCCGACGCCTTGCTTGCGCCGCCGGCCAGAAGTATGATCTTGCGGGCATCGAGAATCGTCCCGACGCCCATTGTGATTGCATAGACCGGCACGTCCTCTCGCCGCTCAAAGAAGCGCGCGTTGTCGTCGATGGTCTGCTTGGCCAGCGTCTTCAGGCGCGTACGTGAGCGCATTGAGCTGGTCGGCTCATTGAACGCGATGTGGCCGTCGGAGCCGATCCCCAGGATCTGCAGGTCGATACCGCCGCATTCCTCAATTCGCTGCTCGTACCATTCGCAGAACGCCGGGTAGTTATCGGTCGTGCCGGACGGGATGTTGATGTTCTGCGGCTGGATGTTGACGTGATTGAAGAAATTCTCCCGCATGAAGTAATGGTAGCTCTGCGGGTGATTCGTCGGCAGCCCGACGTACTCGTCCAGGTTAAAGGTCGTGACACGGGAGAAGTCAACCTCGCCGGCCTTGTAAAGTCGAACGAGTTCCTGATATAGTCCGAGCGGCGTAGACCCGGTGGCCATGCCGAGTACCGCATTCGGCTTCGCATTCAGGACCTCGACGACCATCCGAGCCGCGACGCGGCTCATCTGGGCATAGTCGGATTGGATGATTACTTCCATCGCAAAAGCCTTACTCGTATAGTTCCGTCAAATCGGCACCCGCGAGGGCGACGAGGTAGTCGGCGACGACATCCGTGATTGTATCCAAATGACGGGCGCCTTTTTCGGGCGTCGCGTTTCGCGGATTCCCGACCCCCGTATCGTCAGACACGCTGCGCCAATGCCGGGGAGCCCAAGCCGTCCCATCGCGGAGGCCGCCAAGCCGGAACCGGCGCTCTCGGCCGGCACCGGCTTCATCCAGCGGCAGGACCAGCTCCGGCGCGATATACAATACGTTTGAGGTCTCCATCTCGCCGGCGTGATCGCCTGGCTCATCGAAAACGTCGTCGGGACTCCCGAGCCGGTACCAGTCGATCAGGCTCACAAACGCGTCCGGAAACACGGGCGCTAATTCACGGATCATCGCCCGGAAGTCATTGCCACCATGGCCGTTGAGCAGTACCAGCTTGCGTATCCCCTGGCCGTCAAGCGATGCTACGACGTCACGCAGAATAGCAGCCTGCGTGGACGGGTTCAGATTGATGCAAAGTCTAATGTCCAGTTGACCGGTATTGACGCCGAACGGTATGCCCGGCAGCACCACTACCTGCGCTCGCCGCTCCCACGCCTTTCGGGCCGACTCTCGAGCGATATACTCGACCTGCAGGTTGTCCGTAGCGTAGGGCAGATGGTAATTGTGTGCCTCGGTTGCACCCCACGGCAAGACGACGACCTCGAAATCGGCTTCTACTACTTCTTTCCAGGTACTTTCCGCGAGGATATACGGTGTACCAGCCATGATTTCTTGATATCTGCTTCGCGAACGGGTGCTTGACGGGACGCCGGAGCGACTCTTACGGTAGTGGCATTCCCGGAACGCCAAGGTCGATGGAGACAAGGCCCGGACCGGCACGAGGCACCTCGTCGCCGAAGCCCTCGCCGATCGAGAAGTTCACAGCGAATAAGGTCTGCTGGTAGCCACGCGACGTCCCGAACTTAATACTGGACGGCCAGTCCAGCGGGTCACCCGAAAACACCACCTCTACGTCACCATCGGGCGTGACCTTAACGATCGTACTCAGGTTGATTTGTGCCACGTAGATATTTCCGAACACGTCCAACGCGAGGCCGTCGGCAGCGCTTGGCAAGAAGACGCCGGGCTGAACCTCAATCTCTGGGAAGGCCGCCAAAATGTTGGAGCTGCCAGGCTGGCCATCGTTCCCGATGGGGACACTTACGATCAAACCCTTCTCAGTATTGGCAACGTACAAGACTCCTTGCCTGAACTCGATGCCGTTTGCTCCGATGGGTGCCCCAAGGCCCAGTACTCCGGTGCCCGCGAGGTTCTCGTCGCCTGTCAGCCACGGCTCAAGTATGCCGCTCTTCGGCAGCCGCCAAATGGCGCCGAGTATGGAGTCGGTGATGTAGAGGTTGCCTCGTTTGTCGAACGCGAGGTCGTTGGCAAACACGATGTTCTCGGACCCTTCTATGCGTGAGGCATCGCCAGTCCGCCGGTCGAACACCCAGACTCCGTTCGCTCCAGCGTTCGATGACTGCACACCCGCGTAAACATTGCCACGCGCGTCGGTCGCCAGTCCGAGGATGCCCAGATCTCCCGCAGACGGATCCAATCCGTCGATGGTGCCGAAAACCTCGGGAGTATCGGAGCCCGGTCGAATCTTCCAGAGCTGCCCCAGCGGCGCAATCGATACGAAGATGTTACCGGTCTTGTCGATGGCGATGCCCTCCGGCGCCTGTCCGGCCGCCTCGTCGAAGGCGATGAGAAGCTTGGCCGATGACTCCGCGTTCCAATGATGAATCGTCTCGGCGGTTTGCGACTCACCCTCGATGGCCGCATGTCGCTCCATCGGTTCATGCTGGGTCACATCGCAACCGGTGACAAATAGTGTTAGTGTGATCAAGCCAGGTACTGCGCTTAGCCATTTCATGTCTTTGACCTTTTGAAGTGATTGTATGACTACTGCGGTACTAATGGGTGCCGTTCTCATGAGAAGGATCATACCCACCATTCATCTGCTACGTTGAAATATTTCAGGTGTCAGTTACGACGTTGATGTCGCCCTCGCCCAGACCCCCTACTCGGTAGTGAGTTGCTGATTGATCCTCGCGTATCATTGTGTAGGCGGTAACGTACTTGCACTGAGACCATGCCGGCTAAGCCGGATGATATCGGCCGACAATATACACTGCGTAACGTAGTTCGAAATGATTCAAAACCGGTGACCTGCATGCGTTTGGGCGAAGCCGCGCGTTTACCTTTTAAGTTGGCTGCGCGTCCGTTCTAGCGGGCCATTCAATCAATTAGAATGTCGACAATCTGGAGCAATCACGCGGGGAAAATGATCCTTCTGTTCGCTACGGCCGCCTTGATGTTGACGCCAACCTTGGGTCCCAATCCGGCTCCGCAAGACCCGCTAACGACGGACGACGCCCGGCAGGTGTTTGCCGAGGCGGCCCGGATCTCTGCCTCGGACGAAGGAAGACTCTTGGGCATGTCACTCTACGTCCCGATGATTGTCGTCGACGCCGAAACACCTAGAGCGATTGCCAATCAGGGGGTCGACTCATTTCGGCGAGAGAGCGATTTGCACGTTGGCTTGCTAGCCAGAAGATATCGCTATAGCCAACATGGCATTCGAGTGGCAAGGCACGTGGAGCCTTGCTCGGAAGCGAGTGCTGGACTTTCTGAAGACTCTAGAGTAGTTGCTTGGGAGCTGTCAAGACGCGCCCTCGGAGGTGATCGCCGGCTTGCGCCGATCCCCCTCTTTTTCCTACACTAATTCAAATTTCACCCAACCGGATGAAATCAACGTCCGGTTGTCCGGTCGAGCTATTTCCGAATTTCGGTATGCCGGGGCGAGACACCGTTTAACGCTTATCGAAGGCGGCCTTTTCCAGGGCGCCTCGCCTCGTCCAAACGGGCCGGATCCGCACATAACATTTCCTTAGGAGGGATCCCATGCGCAAAATCTCATTAACCGTGTTGGCAGTCTGTACGCTTTCGCTGATCGCTGCCGACGCCTTTGCTCAGCGTTACGTTTCCGGCACTTATGCCATTTGTGACATGACCCGGCAGAGTCGGGCCGACGAAATCGTTGCAGCGGTGGTAGCCCCCTTGCTGGACGCACAAATTGCCGACGGTGCGATAACGGGTTGGGGTTGGCTGGCCCACAACGGCGGTGGTCACTGGCGGCGCGTTCTTTACACGGTAGGTACCGATTTGGGTGATCTCGAGAACGCCCGCGATGCTTTTGTCCAAAAGTTGCAGGCTGATCATTCGTCGGCAGCACGCGAGTTTACCAGCATATGCGGCGCTCACGACGACTACGTGTGGTCTTTTGTCAGCGGATCCACTGCAGATGATGAAGTGATCGCCGACCGCCCGGATGCCGGACTATCCGTCTACCTGGAATGCGACATGAGCCAGGGCGATCGCGTGGACGCTGCGTTTGAAGAGATCTCTGCCGTTGCACAAAAGATGAAAGAGGAGGGTCGGATAAATTCGTGGTCATTCTGGAGCCACGTATTCGGTGGCAGCTACACACGACTCTTCCTCATCGATGGAGCCAGTCACGCGGACAACCTCGAAGCTATCCACGATATGGCCGGCGCCATGGCGACAGAGCACCCCGATGCATGGGCCGAGTTTGCATCGAACTGCAAAGGCCATCAGGACTACATGTGGGATATCAAGATGGCGAAGCCATGATCCTGGGCGATTCGTTGGCTATCCACGGTGGCCTGTGAGCGACAGTGCGGTGACGCACAAAGAACCTAATGAAGCGGACCAGCGCCTCAGAATCTATTGCGGGTTCTGAGGCGTTGTCGTTTTGCCACCCCGTTGAACAGGCTTTCATCCAGACAACAAGCTAACCTCCCTTTCAAGAAGTGCACACCTCAGAAAACAAGCGCGAGGCCCCTCGATGTCTGGCCTGACAACAATCCGTGTGTCAGCCGTACAACTGTGTTCTACGGAAGACCGTGAGAAGAATCTGGCCGTAGCAGGCCGGCTTATTGAACGGGCTGTCGCAGACGGTGCTGACCTCGTTGCGCTTCCAGAGAACTTCTCTTTTCTGGGAGATGGCGCTGCGAAGGTCGCTGCAGCGGAAGACCCGGAAACCGGCCCCAGCATTCGATTCCTTCGCGAACAAGCGGTGCGGTACGGCATCCACATCGTTGGAGGTAGCATACCCATTCGCGACAGGGGCGACAAGGTGACCAACACCTCTTTCGTCGTCGGTCCTGATGGCTCGGTAGGCGCCAGATATGACAAGATGCATCTGTTTGATGTAGCAGTCGACGAGGACAATACATTTCAGGAGTCCGCGTTCGTGCGCCCCGGTTCCGACGTGGTCTCAGTTGATGTCTCAGGCTTCACCCTCGGATTGACGATCTGCTACGACCTTCGCTTTCCGGAACTCTTCCGCCGTTTGGCCAAGGCAGGATCTTCCGTCATCTTCGTCCCATCGGCGTTTACCATGGAGACCGGTAAGGCCCACTGGGATGTTCTTGTTCGGGCCCGTGCGATCGAGAACCTGTGCTACGTCGTGGCACCGGCGCAATACGGGCGGCACTCGAAAGGTCGCGTCAGTTTCGGACACACCATGATCGTCGGACCATGGGGTAACGTACTCGATCGCGTTGAAGATGGTGACGCGGTCGTGTCGGCGGATATCTCCCTGTCCCGCGTCGAAGAGGCGCGGCGACGTATCCCGTCACTGGACCATATCAGGCTCGTCTGAGCCGTGCGTAGGGCTCTGGTTCTGCCAGGCAAAGGCAGACGGGTTGGCGGCACTGTACCGGTGTTCCGTTGTGAAACCCCACGTTACACCGGCTGTTATATTGCGGGTCTTATACCATTTCAGCGTGACACTTGAAACCCCGGCGTCCCACCACCTCTCAGGGCGCTGCAAAAGGAGATCAAAAGGAGAATATCGTGCGCAAAACGCTCTTACTTCCCTTCGCATTCCTGATCGTGAGCTCGATAATCGCTTGCTCGGACAATCACTCTTCCGTTCCCGCCGGAACCAGTGAAAGTGATCCGGTTGCTTCCTCTGGAACGACCGGTAACCCGGGTCCTTCTACTGTTGCTTCGGCGGACGGGCGATCCGGGAAGGTAACCGAGACCATGAACGCCGCAGGTTATACCTACGTCAATGTAGATACAGGCAGCGAGACCTTCTGGGCGGCGGCTCCCGCGTTTGACGTCGAGGTCGGCGACCCCGTCGTCGTACCCGACGGTATGCCAATGCAGGACTTCCACAGCAGCGCACTAAACCGCGACTTTGATGTCGTCTATTTCGTAGACCAGGTCAACGTATCCGGCGGCGTTTCGGGAGGAGACGATGGCAACAGTGCTTCGCTGGATATGCCGGCCGACCATCCGCCCGTCACCGTTGCCGAGACAGATCTTTCGGCCGGTGAAATCGAGGTGCCCGAAGGCGGTCGTTCCGTGGGCGATATTATCGCGGCTGGCGAAGATCTTGATGGCGAGACCGTGACGTTCAGGGGGCGTGTCGTGAAGTATAACGCCAACATCATGGGGTCGAACTGGCTTCACGTACAGGACGGAACTGGTTCGCCTGGTCAAAACGATCTTACCGTTACGACGAACGACGTCGTGAGCGTTGGCGACATCGTCACCGTCACCGGCATCCTTGCGACCGACAAGGATTTCGGTGCCGGTTATCAGTACGACGTGATCGTCGAGGGGGCACACGTCACCGTCGAATGACGGGCCGCCGTACGATCGTCTCCATTGTCCCGGTCGTTGTTATCGCGCCGGTGCCTTGATGCCGCTACCCAACCACCGCCTTCGCAACCGTTCTCTGCGAGTCGCGGCAGGACCGGTCCGTGCGGTCCGGGGTCGGCTCAGTTGCCGTCGCGCAGATATGCGTCTAACCCGGGAGTCGAATAGATTGCGCCGGTTGAATCGACGAGTAGTCCCTCGGCGCCAAGTGAGTCGAGAAGACTGATACCGTCAACCGGGCCAAGGACGAACGCTGCTGTAGCCAGCGCATCTGCCTCTTCGGTAGTCGGAGCGATGACCGTTGCGCTGCGCACCTTGCGAGCCGGTCGCCCCGTCTCCGGGTCCAGTATGTGATGGTACCGAACTCCGTCGTGGTCGAAGTATTGCTGGTAGTCTCCCGACGTTGCTACACCCGCGTCCACGACGTGGAGAACTTTGATGACGCCACCTGCATCGTCAGGGTCTCTGACGCCGACGCGCCAGGGCGTTCCATGGTTGGTGCCAAGGCAATACAGGTCTCCGCCTGCGTTGACGACTGCGTTCTGTACGCCCATCTGTCTTAGGACGGCAACCGCCCTGTCGACCGCATAGCCTTTTGCGACGCCGCCTACGGCCAGCGAGATTTCCTGCCGGCTCTTAGTGGCGAGTCCCGAGGCGTCAACTGACCATGCGGTCATGTCGACGTTTCGCATCGCCGCAGACAGCTCGCCGTAAGTCGGCGGTCGAGGATCTTCGGTCCCGAATGGATACAGGCTGAGAACTGGCCTGATCGTGATGTCGAAGGCTCCGCGGGTGTTCAGATGATACCGGCGGGATCGTCTTAGGAACGAAGCGACCTCGTCAGACGCCCGCATCGTATCCGGGATCCGGTTAAATCGATAGATGCTGCTGACGCTGTCCTCTTCCCACAGTAGGGACGAAACGTGTTCGATCTCTTTGTGTGCGGCTTCGATCGCTCTACGCGAGGCTGCGTCCGATTCCGCCACTATCGTGTAGTCCACCATCGTGCCCATGGCAAACCGACTCACCTGGCGCTGCGGTAGGTCGTCAGGTGTGCAGGATGCGACTCCGACTAGTGACGCGACTAATAAGGCAATCGGAAGCGCGCGCAAGACGTTTTGCAGAGAATGGTGGATCAGATGAAGCGTCACAGTACGTATGGCGGGGCCGAGTCGATCAACCGGTAATTGTGTCAAATCCCTCAAGTTGCCGATGGCCCACGCTCGCGACGAGGCGGTTCGGTGCGCAGATAATCCGTCCGGAACGCATAGCGCCGCATCGCATGCATAACTTGTGACGACACGAGGAAGAAGCGACGCGCAGCTGTCTCTCCTTCAGGCCGAAAATAGTGAGGCCATCAGCACCGCGGATCTCGATGCGACTGTATTCGGCGTCCCGATCTATCGATTCGACGACACGACCATCCACTTCGAAAAAGATGCGATCCGGATCGCGTCGACTGACGGGCTGTGCGGGTTCCAAAGAGACAAGATGCGTCGCCGGCTGCTGATACGCCTTCAGATTACGTGCCACGTAACTTAGCGCATCAGGAGCGTTCGGCGAATTGGGGTCGACCAAGACGCCGTTTCGAACTAGAGTGACGTCGGGAGTCGAGTCTGCAATCTGCCGGATGCTAATGGTGACCGACGAAGCCGGCGTGTTCGTGGCCGCGAGTATGAGGTCTGTGGTGCGCGAGGGATGCGGCGTGATCGCGTAAAACGCCAGCCTGTCGGATGAGCACGCGAGCCACGGCAGCGGTGTGACAGCGGTACCGGCTGCCGCAACTGCAGCTGTTCCGCCAGAAAGAATTTTTAGCCATTCACGACGATTCATAAACCAACCTCACGTGACTTTTCGTACCCTTTATGGTCCGGCTCACGCATCCGTCCAAGCGAAGATAACTCGAATGCAGGAGAGCTATTATGGGAGAGAAAAAGGCAGCGATTGCAGATCGCGTTGAAGAGGAGCACGCGACACTCCGCACGCTTATGGATAATGTTT
>JBFIPX010000014.1:0-33177 GCA_041609895.1 Rhodothermales bacterium | reverse complement strand
TCCCGCTCCCAGACCGGGGGCTCGTCGGCTGCGTCGTCTGACATGTCGAAGTGAACCTCAGATACCCATTCCGGCTGCTCACCTTCAACCTCTACATCTTGGCCGCCCTCGTCGAGCAGGTGCTCGAGATCCGCGACTTCGTCGGCGCCATCGAACATAGTGTCTACGTGTACGGCTGGATCTTCGGCAGCGCTGCTAGTCGAATCGGCGTGCGCGCCGACCAAATCGGTGGTGGCGCTTCCAGTCGAATCGGCGTGTGCGCCGCCAGTCGGATCCGCGTCGACAACCAGGTCCGGATCTTCGAGTGCAAGAGAGTCGGCACCCCATGACTCTTCCGGCGTGTCTTCTTCGTCGAGGTGACCGTTCTGTGTCAAAGAGTCGCCCGTCTCGATCTCGGATAGCGGCTGCCACTCGCTCTCGTCGCGTGAGCGGTCGTCGTCGACTTCGTCGGCGACCTCGTTGATTACGGGGTCAGCAAGGCTAGACTCCACAATGGCCGAATCGATTTCGGATGCGTTATCGGTCGTCGAAGGGGGGGCTTCGTCCACCGCCACATCGCTACTCGCTTCCAACGGACCCGGCTCGGACTGTTTCGTAACAGCGGGCTCGGGCTCGTCAGAATCGACTAGACTTTTTTTTTCACTGAAGACGTCGAGCATGTCGTCGAAGTCTTCATCGGCATCCTGGTCAGACTGAATCAGCTCGTCGAGGGCGGAGACATCTGACGCAGGATCGGCATCGGAGGAAGCGGATCCGAAATCAAAGACCACGTCTTCAATATCGATACCGAACCCAATCTCGTGTGCGGCTTCCGCGACCTCATCATGGATCTCGCTGATTGCGCTGGAGAGTACCTGCGTCAGGATGCGCTTCTTGATGCTCTCGCGAATCTGAACCAGGGACTGGTCCTTCAGATCGACCATCGCCATCGCCTTGTGAATGGCTTCCTGATCCTGGCTAACGTCGTCGGCGGAGCGCTTGGCGATCTCCTGCAGCAGAATGCTTTGCAATCGGGTTGAGGCCTCGACTACTTCCGCAGGATCGTTCCCGATGCGGTCCCGCGCGGATCGGGCGGACTCGTCGGCGTCGGATATCAGAGCGGTTGCGCGCTTACTGATCTCGTCGACCAACGTCGACCGGATCCGATCGGCGGCGATCGAGACGGCCTCAAGATCATCACCCAGTGACTCCATTACGTCGGCCACGAGATCATCAATCTGCTCGAGGTTTTGCAGCGTCCGCTGGCGCGCTTCGGCTGTAAGTACGTCCCTGAGCTTGTCTGAGATGGCGACTACAGGTGCGGGCTCGGAGTCCATCTGCGACCGCACGGTCTGTACGTGCTCGTCGATGTCGGCGAGCTTCGTCATCGCGCTCTTCTGAACTTCCGCGCGCAGCTGCTCGAGAAGCTGTTCCTGGATTGCGGCGAATCGTGGATCATCCGTGTTGATTGATCCTCCGATCTGACCGACGAGTTCGTCGGTGGCGTCAAAATGCTGCAGAACATCTTGCCTGATCGAACTGATGATCCGATCCCGCAAAGCCTGCACTACATTCTGGATCTCCGGCCGGCTGATGGAGACGTTCTCGGAGAGCTCGTCGGCTGTACGCTCCGCGTCGGCCAGTTGTGAAATGGCGGCCTCCCCGATCGAGTTTGCGAGTCGGTCGCTCAGCGCCCGTACGACCTCCTGGATCTCTTGCCGATCCATGGACAGGGACTCTGCGATCTCGGCGGAAGCTGTCTCGGAATCTCCGATCGATTCGAGCGCCTTCTTGGCGATCTCTGCGAGGAGCAGGTCTTGTACGCGGTCGGCAGCGTTCGGTATCGGCGGCTCGGAGGTGTCGATGGCAGACATCACCTTTTCGGCGATGCTATCCGGACTTCCGATCTCCTCCATCGCCTGCTTCATGACGGCCCGTAGCAGTTTCTGCTTCAGCGCCTCTTTGGCGCCGACAAGCTTCTCACTGCTCTTGTCCTTGCCCGGCTGGGATGCGGCTGGCTGAGCCTGTTGCCTATCCATGTTCTCCTGACTCATTGCGATCTAGGATTAAGTAGTATGGCTAAATAGCTGGGAAGTAGTGTTTTATGAAGTCTGAGACCGAGGTCTGGGTGATAGGCCGGTCTCGAAATGAAACACATACTTTCTCTTCTATCGACCGCAATCGAGCGACAATAAGTTGTCGGTGGGAATAATTCGACCTGCGAATTTGGCGTATAGGCCGAAGGTGGCGAAGTCTTCCGGAGGGCGTCTTGTTCGAGTTCCCCTTTCAGCCAAAAGGAAGAATTTTAGATTCTTTCACCCGGCCCGGTTCAGGATCGGGCGGTGCCTGCGTAAGTTGACTTCGTTGCCGCAGGATGGTCGCCACACCGGAGGTGCTGCTCCCGAAATGGCAGGCCGCGGATCCACTCCACAAGCAAGGACTCATCGTTAACACGTTCGAATTATGAACAACGCGATAATGCAGATACCGCCCCCCGTGAACGAGCCGGTGATGAGCTACGCGCCGGATTCGCCGGAGCGGGCGAGCCTTAAGTCAAAGCTGACCGAGATGAAGTCGGAGCCGGACGAAATCCCGGCGATCATCGGTGGCGAGGATGTGGCAAGCGACGACGTGAAAGAGGTGCGCGCACCGCATGATCACGACCTGTTACTCGGCCGCGCCTACATGTGCGGGTCGGACCAGGTTGAGCGCGCCATCAAGGTGGCCGTAGAGGCTCGGCACGACTGGGCGCGGATGCACTGGACCGATCGGGCGGCGATATTTCTGCGCGCAGCGGACCTTCTGGCGGGCAGCTGGCGTGACGTAGCCAATGCATCGACCATGCTGGGGCAAAGCAAGAACGCCTACCAGGCGGAGATCGACTCGGCCTGCGAAATGGTCGACTTCTTCCGGTTCAACGCACAATACGCGGAGCAGATATATGCGGATCAACCCATATCCTCGCCGGGGGTGTGGAACCACGTCGAGTATAGACCGCTCGAAGGGTTCGTCTTTGCAGTGACACCCTTCAACTTCTCGTCGATCCAGGGCAACCTCCCGACCGCCCCGGCGCTGATGGGTAACACGGTAATCTGGAAGCCGGCATCAAGCTCGCTGTACTCCGCCCACTTTATGTACAAGCTGCTCGAGGCAGCCGGACTCCCTCCTGGCGTCATCAACATGGTGCCGGGCCGTGGTGCCAACGTCGGTAACCCCGTCTTTGCCTCAAAGCACTTTGCCGGCCTTCATTTTACGGGCTCCACCTCTACGTTCCAGTTCATGTGGAAGACCATCGGCGCCAACATTGCCGGCTACCGGTCGTATCCCCGCATCGTTGGCGAGACGGGTGGCAAGGACTTCATCGTCGCCCACGCTTCTGCAGACGCGGACCAGGTCGCAACAGCTATCGTACGCGGCGGCTTCGAATATCAGGGCCAGAAATGTTCGGCTGCTTCCCGCGTCTATCTCCCCGAATCCCAGTGGCCCGAAATTCGAGCCTCCATGGAAGGCCAGCTCTCCGAGATCACAATTGGTGGCGTTGAGGACTTCTCGAACTTCATGAACGCCGTGATCGACCGCGCCGCCTACGACAGCATCACCGCCTACATCGACGAGGCGAAGAAATCCGATGACATCGAGGTGGTCTTCGGCGGCGGCTACTCAGACGAGCAGGGCTTCTTCATCGAGCCGACGGTTCTTCTGACGTCCAATCCGTCGTATCGGACGATGTGCGAAGAAATATTCGGCCCTGTTGTGACCATTTACCTCTATGACGAATCGAAATTTGACGAGGTGTTGGACCTCGTGGATTCCACCTCTCCGTATGCATTGACGGGAGCGGTGTTCGCCAACGATCGCAGCGCCGTCGTGCAGGCGAGCGATCGTCTCGTCGACGCAGCAGGTAATTTCTACATCAACGACAAGCCAACGGGCGCCGTCGTCGGACAGCAACCGTTTGGGGGTGCGCGGGCGTCAGGGACGAACGACAAGGCAGGATCCTATTTGAACTTGATTCGCTGGGTTTCGGCTCGGTCGGTGAAAGAAACCTTCGATCCGCCTCGCCACTTCGGCTATCCGTTCCACCAGGCGCCTTGAGAGCCGGTCGAAACCAAGATCGCGGAGAAGAAGGAATGGTACGTGTAGTTCAATATGGAATCGGGCCGATCGGCCTTGAAGTGGTGCGGGTACTCCTCTCCAAACAGTCGACAGGGAAAGTCGAATTGGTCGGGGTCGTGGATGTGGATCCGCAGAAGATCGGACGCGACGTCGGTGAGCTGCTGAGCACGCCTGCAACGGGCGTAGTCGTTTCAGGAGATGCCGATGCGTGTTTGGCCGAGCAGGCTCCGGACGTCGTGATACACAGCACTTCGTCTTTCTTAGACGTAGTGGGCGACCAACTGCTGCAGTGTGTTAATGCGGGCTCCCACGTCATATCATCCACCGAAGAGCTATCGTTTCCGGATGGGCAGAGCGACGGGTTTGTCGCCCGACTCGATCAGGCGTGTAAGGACAAGGGCGTCGTGGTACTGGGGACCGGCGTGAACCCCGGCTACGCCATGGATGCACTGGCGGTCATGGCAACCGCACCCTGTACTCGGGTAGACTCGATACAAGTAGACCGTGCGGTGGACGCAGGGCGTCGCCGCGGACCGTTACAGCAAAAGATTGGGGCCGGTCTCACTCCGTCGCAGTTTGCCGAGAGGAAGGCAACGGGCCGGTTTGGTCACATTGGGCTGATGCAATCACTTCGGCTGGTGGCCGATGCGCTGGGATTCGAGCCCGATGAGACCTCCGAAACGCTCGAGCCTGTTGTCGCTACCCGAAATATCCGCACCGACTTTGTCACGGTTAACGAAGGCGCAGTGGCGGGCATTCACCAGGTGGCGGTGGCGAAGTCGGGGGGGCGGCCCAGGATCCGCCTTGAGCTGAAAATGGCTGTTGGCGTCTCACCGTCGATCGACCGCGTGGTCGTCGAGGGGGATCCACCGATTGATCTTCGCATCGAGGGCGGAATTTTTGGCGATACGGCTACCGTCGGCGCTCTCGTCAACGCGATCCCCAACGTCATCGCGGCCGAGCCTGGCTTCAAGCGCGTCATCGATCTGCCGGTGGGTCGCGCGTTCGCTGCACTCCGCTAGGTCGCATGGAAGGACCCCAACGAAAGAGCGATTCATTCCGCGACAGGGAGACACGCAGCTTTTGTGCCTTCGATCACCCTGGTGATCAGAGCGTCGCGACGGTGTTTGGCCGCAATCTTGTCCGTCCGCTGGGTGCCGTGATGATTCCCGTCATGCTGGTTGGGCTCGTCATCGTGCTTCAGGGTGTCGATCCACTTCGCTATGTCGCGTGGTCGTTCCCGCTGGCCTTTGCGATTGCCGGTGCGTGGACCTCCTATTCGCTTCGAACCACCGTCGTAGAAGTTCGCGTAACACGTAACGGCGCGGTCGCACTCAGCATCTTCGAGGTCGCCACACGCTCCACCGAGCCGCGCGTACAGAGAGTCTTTGATGTGCGTGGCGGTATGGAGGCCGTTGTCGTCACGATCGGGCTGGCCTCAGTAGATCTGAAGCGTTCGCGATGGCCCGACCTTGCTGAGCTGGAAGTCTATCTTCGGAAGGCGAAGGACTTCTACGAGTGACGTGCAAGGCTCGTCTGCTTATGATCTCCATTGACCGTGATAGCGCCACTCCCCTGTTCGAGCAGCTGACGCAGCAGCTCCGCTATCTCATCGCGACCGGACATTTTCAAGGCAGGAGAAATCTCCCATCAACGAGGAATCTGGCTGCTACACTCGGGATATCATTTCACACGGTCCGAAAGGCGTATCAGATTCTCGAGAGGGAAGGAATTGTCGAATCCGAGATTGGAAGCGGCTACCGCGTGCGTGATCCGGCGCCGCTCGGGACTTCCGAACGAATCGAACGCGGTGCTGCCGTCGTTGAAGAAATGCTTCACAGGCTGGCCGGCCTCGGCCTCGCACCTGTCGACATCGAATATCTGGTTGACGAGCAACTCTCTCAAATTCCCTTCGGCGTCGAACTGCCAAAGGTTCTGTTTGTCTCGTCGTCTGACGAGGTCGCGGGTCAGTGTGCGGCGGACATTGCTGCGTTTTTGCAGCGACCCATTGAAGCCGCTTCGCTACAACAGCTTTCGAGGCATAAGGATGCCGACTATGTCATTGCGGAGTTCCGACACCTCGGACCCGTCCGAAAGATTTTGCCCAAGTCCGACGTTTTCGGAGCGACCACCGAGCTGACATCAGCGGCGCTTCATCGCCTCTCGAATCTGCTGCCTTCTGAAGCCGTAGGGCTGCTGACTGCCGAAGCCGCGACAGTGCGGTACCTGACCGAGCGCATCAAGTTTGAAACGCACTTTACGGGGCAGATTCTCGCGACGACGTCGGCATCATCTCTGCAGGAGGTCATTGCCTTTGCAGAGAGCGTGGACCTTCTTGTCTTCTCCCCTGCAGTCGCCCGACGCGTCCGCCGCTCTAACACGTCGGTACCGTCGATTGAAATCGCCGTGCATCTGACGGAGAGCTCAAAGCGTCATATCATCGAAACGATACCCACGGCGTAGTGGGCCACGCCGCCAGTAATCCTGCTTTGTCAGGACGTCGCCGGTTCCGATCCCGACTCTGTACTATCGCCGAGGGTTTCTGTGGGACCGCCGTTTGTTTCAGAACCAGGCTGACGACCGGTGTCTCGTGCACTGAAGAGGTCACCAGACGACTTCGCCGCGCGACGGTGATCTCCCGCATTCCCTGCGTCCTCACCAGGCTGTGCGTGCGACTCAGGCACGGTCGTCGTCCCCTTGACGGATTCTGTCGACTTCGCTTCAGGTGAAGATCGCGGTACCGCGGTGATCTCAGATTCTTGCCGCCCGTTGCCTTGCTCCTGATCGGCCTTGCCACTTCCCTCACCACCGTCGGCTTCGGTTTGCTCAGCCTTTTCCTGGTCCGGGTACTTGACACGGACGTGATACATCCCAAGAAGCAGGGTCAGGAACGTATCCTTGATCGTATTTAGATCATTGAAGGTCAGATCCGTGTGCTCGAGCTGGCCGTCCTCAATTCGAGTGTGAATAATGCGGTCGATGAGCGATTCGAGCTTGCGGTGTGTTGGATTTTCGATGGTTCGACTGGCAGCTTCGACGCCGTCGGCGAGCATCAGAATGCCTGTCTCCTTGCTGTTTGGCCTCGGACCCGGATAGCGAAACTCGGATTCCCGAATCTCGAACTTGCCCTCGTCGGCCTGCTCCTCCGCCCGTCGGTAAAAGAACTCGATCAAAGACGTGCCGTGATGCATCGGGATGAAGTCGATAATCTGCTGCGGGAGATTATCGGCCTTTGCCATCTCAACGCCCTCCTTGACGTGACTCGCAATTATGAGGGCGCTCATCCTCGGCTTCAGCTGATCGTGCGGGTTCTCACCGGTCCGCTGGTTCTCTACGAAGTATTCCGGCTTCTGCATCTTGCCGATGTCGTGGTAGAGGGCTCCGACACGAGTCATGAGTGCGTTCGCGCCAACGGCTGCCGCAGCAGCTTCCGCCAGATTGGCAACCTGTAGCGAGTGGTTAAACGTTCCCGGCGCGTTGAGGCTCAGCTCCTTTAGCCGCGGCCTGTTGGTATCAGATAGCTCGAGGTAGGTAAGATCAGTAGATAGTCCGAATGTCTTCTCGAAGACCCAGAGCAGCGGATACGCCATCACGAGAAAGAACGAACTGATTCCGACGTTTACGAAGTCGCTGAACAGCCGCGCCGTCGTCGTGCCCTGCACGAGAAATGCCGCGACGAGGATGAAGACATATCCCGCAAAGACGACTCCCGCACTGACGAAGAACTGCGCCCGGTTCTTGATGTCTCGCACGCTATGTACGCCCAGAGCACCGGCAAAAACCGTGGCGAAGAAGAACTCAAAGTTGAACTGCAGCAGAAGTGCACCAATCAGTGCGATGGTGAATGTGCCGAAGAGTCCGACCCGGGAGTCAAACATCACCGTAAGCAACACGGAAACGATTGCTATCGGGACGACATACATGTCGAGGTAGGGCACGCGCACAGCAAACGCGAAGAGCGCAACGAACACGGTGAACAGTAGTGCCATGAGGAAAACCATGGCATTGTTCTCGAACAGCGGCCTACGAAGCAGATACAAGTAGAGAAAGAAAAACAGGTACGTTGCGAAGGTGGCCATGAACTGACCAAGCAGCAGCTGCCATTTGAAGCGCTTCCCCGTGCGCAGCTCGCGCGACTCCTCGAGCGAACTCAGGATCCTCTTCTTCTCCGTCGTTACGATATCCCCTTTACGGATGATGATCGTGCCTTCCTCGACGATCCCTTCGTTGGGAGAGATCCTTCTCTCCGCCTGCTGCCAGCTTCGCCTCGTTACCTCACGGTCCAGTTGGTAAGACGGCTGGAAGATCGACCGGAAGAAGCTGTAGGCGATTGATACCACTTCTGGCCGCGACCGGTAACGATTTGAAAACTCCTCGTGGACAGTGAGGTATGCCTCATTCAGTCCATACACCTCATCCAGGATCAGCTCGAGCTCCGTATCCTGCTGCTCATCGCGAACGATTATGATTTCGGTGTATACGCTGTCAACAGGTACGTCAAGCACGCCTTGGTAGACAACAAAAGCAGCCAGTTCCCACGCTTCTTGAAGCAAGGTTTCGTCAAGCCGCGTCGATGTTGGTTGGGCGCGCGTCGTGGTGGAGAGCTCCGGAACCGTTGCCGCATACGAGTCCGCCAGCGTTTGCCACTGCTCGTTCGTCAGCTTGAGCCGGGAGGCTCGGCGCATCGCGTAATAATCGGCCGAATCGGCTCTGGCTTCCGCCACGCGCCCACGCGACTCGTTCAACTTGTAACCGCGATACGCCTCGAATATCCGGTCCAGCTCCTCCGCTACCGTATCGCGATGACCTGCAAGAACCTGACGTGCGTTTGGAATGGCTCTGAAGTACGGCGGCGTATTGCGTCGTACGGCCTCTCTTTCTCGCCGAAAAGTCTGCTCGTCCTTACGGATCGAGAAGTCGAAGTCGGCAATCAGCGTCTCCTTGTTCCAGGTCTCCCCTACCTTGACGGAATAGTCGTAAACGTCGCCTCGTGGGAAGGCGGCCACTGTGATAAGCACGAGGACGCCGAAGATCCCGATCTTGAGGGCGAGGTTCTTCCGCCGGTCCGGCTCGGAGTCTAACCCGCGCTCGAGGTTCTGTCCCACGGGACGCACACGCTTTCGCCCCAGCCTCAAAAAGTCCAAGAAAGCCATATGGTGTGCCGATGCAGCCTCAACTGACGGCGATAATGGGAGATAGATTCGGACGGAATGCCTGACTGACCGCGATGATCCACCCGCGCACGGCTCTAATCGGCTAGCATTTCAAGAAATTCATCTTCACGGATAACCGTTACACCCAGTTTTCGTGCCTTTTCGAGCTTTGAACCGGGCTCCGAGCCGGCCACCACATAGTCCGTCTTCCCGCTGACGCTTGAGCTTACTTTGCCTCCGGCAGCCGCAATTCGCTCGGCAGCCTCACTTCTCGTCAAAGATTCGAGCGAACCCGTCAGGACGAAAGAGAATCCGGTGAGTGGGCCCGGTGTGGCATCCGCCCCCGACGTGGAAAAAGCCGTCATTCGAACGCCGAGCTCTCGCAGATCCGCCACGAGCGTCTTGTTCTTATCGATCCTGAACCAGTCCACCACACTTTCCGCAATCACTGCTCCGATTCCGTCCACTT
Source organism: Rhodothermales bacterium (assembly GCA_041609895.1). Taxonomy (GTDB): domain Bacteria; phylum Bacteroidota; class Rhodothermia; order Rhodothermales; family JABDKH01; genus JAHHLP01. The sequence continues at coordinate 23,460 of JBFIPX010000014.1, read as the reverse complement.
CAAGCAAATCTTCTAGCGATGCGGAAGAAAGCGTATCCATCGATGGGAAAGCCCTGACCAGTGCATCGGCGGTCGTCTTTCCAACATGCCGAATTCCCAGACCGAAAAGAAGCCGGCTGAGTGGCTGAGAGCGCGAGCGGTCAATTCCGGACAAGAGATTCTCTACGCGCTTGCTGGCAAATCCTTCGAGAACAAGAAGATCTTCTTCTGCCAGGCGATAAAGGTCCGAGATATGCTCGACGAGACCTGTCTGAACCAGTGTCACAGACAGCTTCGACCCCAGTCCCTCAATGTCCATGGCATCGCGCGACGCAAAGTGTTCGAGGAGCCGTATGAATTGGGCAGGACAATCCGAAGACACACAGTAGTAATCGGCTTCATCCGGCAGTCGCACCAGCTCCGAGTTGCACACGGGGCACTCAGCCGGCATCGACCATTTTGGAGTGTCGCCGGATCGTGCATCTGCGACTGACTTCACCACCTGCGGAATCACGTCGCCCGCCCGCTTGACGACAACCGTGTCGCCAATCCTGATGTCACGGCTGACGATGTAGTCCTCGTTGTGAAGCGTGGCCTGAGAAACGGTGACGCCACCAATTTCCACAGGTTCAAGCACGGCCTCGGGCTTGATCATTCCCGTTCGACCGACGTTGACGATGATGTCAGTAAGGGTAGTTGTCGCTTCCTTCGCGGGAAACTTGTACGCGACCGCCCAGCGTGGTGCGTTGGAGATGGCGCCCAGTTCGTCTTGATAGTCGATCCGATCGATCTTGAGTACGACACCATCGATCTCATAGTCGAGATCTTCTCGGCGTTCGGTCCACTCTTCGCAATAGGTAATGACGGAATCAAGTTTTCGAAATGTTTCGATGTGAGCGCTAGTTGCAAACCCTACGTTGCGCAGCCAGTGCATACGCGTCGACTGTGATGACGGGAGGTTTCCCGACGATGGTCCGATGCTGTACGCCAGAAAACTTAGCGGCCGATCCGCGACCGCCGATGAGTCAAGCTGACGGAGACTACCCGCCGCTGAGTTCCTGGGGTTCGCAAATACTTTCTGATTGTTGGCGGCAAGCCTCGTGTTGAGCTTTTCAAAGTCGCTTCGTTTGATGTACGCCTCACCGCGGACCTCGATGCGGTTGGGCACTTCAGTATCTTGTCCGTTGGTTCCAGGTACGGGAATGCGGAGCGGAACGCTTGCTATCGTCTTCACATTGGCTGTGATATCCTCGCCCGTAGTTCCGTCACCGCGCGTGGCGCCTATCTGCAACTGGCCGTCCACGTAGGTCAGTGCCAGGGCCAGTCCGTCGATCTTTAGCTCGGCGGTTACCTCAGGGTGAACATCACCGAATCGCTGCGCCAGTCCTCGGCGGCACCGCTCGTACCATGCTCTGACGTCATCATTCGAGAAGGCGTTGGAGAGAGAAAGTAACGGCTCAGGATGACGGATCTTTTCGAAGCGGCCGACGGGCTTTCCTCCTATGCGATGTGTCGGCGAGTCGGGGGTAGCGAGGCTTGGAAATCGTTCTTCAAGTTCGCGCAGGTATGTGAGGAGGCGGTCGTACTCGGCGTCCGAGATTACAGGATCGTCTTCTACGTAGTAGCGATGAGCGTGACCCAGCAAGACGTCCGCAAGCGCGGCTGCCATTTCTCGCGCTTCGCCATTGCCGAGCTCGGAAACAGGATGAGCTTCGGACTCCTTCTGAAGCTCCCTGGTCTTCTGCACGAGGTTCATTCTCGAAACGTGTTAATCACGGGATGGCGGTAGCCGCTTGTGCACAGGGTTTGTGTCAATCGGCGCGCTGGGAATCTAGCGCGCGGCGAGACTCTCGACAAAGCGGAGTACCGAGTCCCTCGTTATGACAACACTTGAGCGCGCGCGGTAGATGTCTCGCGGATATTCGACCCCTTCGAGCTTCACGACCGTAGCTTGCAACAGGCTGTCAAGGACGATCTGATTTGTCATGGCGAAGCTGAGAGAATCGCCGGTATTGATCCAATAGGGTCGCCGGAGATCGCGATCGACACGCACCCGAATCGGATCAAGCGGACGTCCGTCCGCAACTAGAGTAACCACAATCGTGTCACCGATGACCGGAATAGGGACGACTGGCTCGATCGAAGCAGGCTGCGCCTGTACCAGCGCCGTTTGGTCTCCGTTCGGGATGCCGATTGCATCAGAGGACGGCTCGGTTGACGGCGCATTCGTCGACAGCCGGAAAGCAAGTACTGCTGCTGACACAGTGATGGCAATCACCAGTACAATAAGAGCTATGGTCTTAACCCTGTTGGGCGGAATGATAAGCCCCTTCTGCGGCTCTGGTTCGCGGAAGTCTCGCACTGCCGTCGAGATCTCTGTGCGGCGTTTTGCTCCCTGACTACTCGTTGGTTCCTCGGCTTTTGGTTCCACGTCGCCAGCGGGAGTTCGTCTCGGTGCCTCGGGACGAATCGGTTCGAAGCGAAAACGACGAGCGACGCCCGGCTCGTATTCGCGACCGCCCTTGTTGTCCGGAGCCTCGCTCTTGCCGGACTCGGATACCCTGCGGATCTCGTCGTCACGATTGATCTCCGCCTCATGATAGAGGTCCGTTTGTGTGGACGGCCTGTCCCGATCTTGCTCCTCAGTGCCGCCGTCCGCCTCGGTGGGCGAAGGGGTGGCGTCCGCCTCGGCGTCGGCTTGCAGGCCGCTATCCGTCCGGCTTACAAGGCCACCATCATAGGTGCCGCTGAGCGCTTCCTCGAGCGCGTCAAGCGCTGACTTCTTGTCAAGCCCGAGGGTTGACGCGTAGGTCGAGATAAAGGACCGCAGATAGACGCGGTTGAAAAGCGGATTCTCGATCAGCCCCGAACGCTCGAACTCTTCCAGAATACCAAGCGAGATCTTCGTGCTGCGATGAAGATCATGTAGCGATACACCCGTGCGCGTACGCAGAACCGCCATGTCCTGCGCAAAACGACCGACGGATTCGCGATAGCTCTCTTCTGGTGACCCCGAAGGCTCCATAACTTCACTAATGGGATGCGAATATATGTTTACCGAAGGTAAAGACTCGGGGTTTCCTCGCGGAGGTACGGCATCTTGGCCTATCTTCCGTCCTGCAAGCAAACCGTGGCGGGAAACGCCACGTCCGCGGCTGTCGCTTCGACGCAATGGTGAGGCGCACCGTACGCTAGTTTCGACCGATCCTACACCCCGTTAAGAATGAAGACGAGATACCTGGTTCCAGTGCACACAGTGATCGGGCTGGCGTGGTGCCTGGCACTGACGCCCATCGTCCTGGCGCAGAATGACGGACCACCGTCCGTGCTGATCGTGACCGCGCACCCCGACGACGAAGCACTCTTCGCAGGCTCGATATATCGGCTGACTCAGGAAGTAGGTGGTACGGCGGACCTCGCACTCGTGACCGACGGCGCAGGCGGCTACCGCTATTCTACGCTGGCTGAAAACCTGTACGGCATGGAGTTGACAGACCCCGAAGTAGCCCGCGAATACCTGCCGGCCATACGCAAGAAAGAGCTGCTATCCGGCGGGGCCATAATCGGCCTGCGCAAGTACTTCTTTCTCGATCAGCCCGACACCGGAAGAACGCCTGATCCGGACAGCATCCTGGCGACCGTCTGGGATAGCCGATACGTCACGGATCAGCTCGTTACTATTCTGCAGAAAAACGACTACGACTTCCTGCTCGTCTTCCTGCCGCTACCGGACAGTCACGGTCATCACAAGGCTGCGGCGCTGCTCGGGATTCGGGCGGCAAAATCACTTGAGTCCGACTCGAAGCCTGTCGTATTGGGCGCATGGATATCGTCAGAGGACGACTCTACGGCACTGGAGTATCACGGACTCGAAGGATACCCTGATTTTCGGGCGACCTCCGTAAAGTCGTTGTTTCGGTTCGATCGGACGCATCCCATCGTGGGCAACGATCGTCTGAACTATAAGATACCGGCCAACTGGTTGATCGCAGAACATAAGTCTCAAGGGACGATGCAGTTGTTCATGAACCGGGGCGATTACGAAGAGTACTGGATCTTTTCCTCCAATGACGAAGACGCGCAGCAGCGGGCCGAACGCTATTTCGAACTGCTGAATACCTACGCGTCGGAATAAAAGAATCTCCTGTAGTGGCTGGCGGATAGTTGGGCCGTCACCGGCTCCAGATCCAATAGTTCCACCTTTCAGACGCTCATGTACAGACAAGCCTGCCAGATCGCCGCGGCGGTATTGTGGCTCTCCTCCATCGCTCCCGCACAAGTACTTGGTCAGACGCGCTGGCTTCCGCCTCGCAACTATGACTCGGTGGTCCTGGAGATCATGAAGCCGAACCTCGAATTGGACGGCGTCAGCTTCCTCTCGTCTGCCTCGGTGGCTACCGCCCAGTTTGCTGTCGGTCAGGAGAGACGCCATTTTCTAACGGTCGACATTCCTTTTGCGCACATCGGCATCGACGGCGATGAGTCTGAAACCGCAATAGGCAATCCCTATGTCGGCATTTCGATCTTCGACGCTAGCAACCCGGTGATCTACGAGTTTGGTGGACGCATCCCCATCGCGTCAAACAACTTTGCCGCGTTGATTGCTACGCTCGTCGACTTCGACCGCTTCGAGGCCTACGCCCCCGAGAGTGCGTCAGTCTCGGCGGCGCTTCATTATTTCCCAAGTCGTTCCGGAGACTGGGTACTACAGACGCGACTCGGTCCTACGGTCCTGCTTGATCTGGATCCCGGCGAGTTCGATGCTACGGCCGATCTCTTTGCCAATTACTCACTGCAAACGTGGTACTACTCCGGCGCTTTTCAGCTAGGGATGGGCATTTCGGGACGCCTGTTGATTACGGACGACGCCAGCCTCGCCGAACGAATTGTCCACCAAGCCGCGGTCAGCGTGCAGTACGACTTCAGGTCCCTGATACCCGGGGTCCACGTGCGGTTGCCGCTGGACGATGACCTGTCGGACGCCGTAGACCTCGTCTACGGGGTCAACGTGACCATTCCACTGGCGGTAGGTGGCTGAGATTACGTACCACCTGCGACGACCGTGCGGTGATTCACCCGGAGCGACTCCGCTTGTCGAACCGCCCCTACTCTGAGCCCAGCGCCGGCACCATGACATGGGCATAGGGCGTGCCCTTCCACATCACCCAAGGCCCTCCGTTGTGCGGGTCCGTCGGCAAGGATTCGAGGGCTGAGTGGTCGGGAACAAGCACCATTAGATGTGGCACTCCGTCTTCGATCCACTCGTTGTCCTCCGTCGGTTCCGTCGCGTACGGGTCGGTATTACTGCCGCCAGGATCGCCTTGGAGCATGTAGGCGAATCCAAGTCCCGTTGTGTTTGGTTCCGTTTTGCCCATCCAAGCTTTGGCCCAGTCGACCCACTGGTTGTCAAGACACATGGGCATCTTGCCGGCCGCGTCGGGGGGAGTTGGCATGCAGGTCCAGCCGTTGGATCCTTTTCGTAAGACATTATCCTCCCAATCCATCACTGTCGCGTTCTCGGCGACTGACGGGATCGCGGCGCTGAGAGCCTCCTCGACCATAGCTTTCTTGTCTGCGTCGGACTGAGCGATCGTAGTCGTTGAGAACGCAATGCAGAGGCCGACAAAAAGAGTCAGGCGTTTCATTTTAGCCTCCTTGAGGTGGTTTAAGCGTTGATAGCGCCCTGCTCGGAGCACGCAGAGCATACAACTGTGGAGGGTAGAGAATCGCTACGCCGTTGTCAATAATGGTCGTGAAGGTGGTACTGAATTCACGCTGTGGGAAGCAATTCGATAGGAAATGCACTGATACCGTGTGGAAATACGAATGCCCGACGCAGCCGGGCAATCGAAGGCAGTTGAACCGCGGATTATTGCGTATCGTTCGGTTAGTATTCTGCGGTAACTTGCCTCGTATGGAATAGAGACGGATGCCGAATTGACATTTAGGTTTATGTCGTCCGTACCGTCTCGATGATCTCGGCCCACCGGAGCAATTCCTAACGTAGACGGCCGCATTTCGCCAAGTCAATGCAATGATCACCCGTTTGACCATCTGTTCATCAGTCTTGATGTCTCGATTGGGCTTTTTGCTGGCGACTGTGGTCGTTGTGATGATCTCGGTCACTCCGTCCGACGCCCAGACCCTCGAATGGCGCGAATTGTCGAATTCACCGTACGTGGGCCGTCACAACGATGTGTACTTCGTGGACGCAGAAACGGGGTGGATCGTAAATGGCGACGGTGAGATCCATCGCACGGACGACGGTGGCAACTCATGGACCCGACAACTCCGTCAGACGGACTCTCATTTCCGGTCCGTCGGGTTTCTAAACCCGCTGCGCGGATTTGCCGGCAACGTTGGTGTGGGTGAGTTCGGCGCGACCGACATGTCTCCGCTGTACGAGACCCGGGATGGCGGCGCGATCTGGACCCCCGTGCCGGCATGGAACGGGCGAACTCCGACCGGCCTCTGCGGCATGCAGGTGGTAAACGACTCTGTTGTGGTCGCAGTCGGCAGAGTGCGCGGACCTGCCTTCTTCGCGCGGACCACGGACGGCGGTGTCACCTGGCGATCGAAGGACATGGCCGGGTACGCCGCGGGTCTTATCGACGTCTACTTCACGTCTCCTGATACCGGCTTTGCCGTCGGTCTGACGAACGTAGATCATAATCTCTCGAGCGGCGTGATCCTCTACACGGAGGATGGTGGCCAGACGTGGGAGCGCCGATTCCGGAGTTCACGTATCGGCGAGTGGGCGTGGAAGATTTCTTTCCCGACATCCAGCGTTGGTTATGTGTCCCTGCAGCGGAATAGCGAAACGCCCATCTTCATCCTGAAGACGTCGGATGGAGGACTAACTTGGGAAGAGAAGCTATTCTCCTCGTCCTACTATTTTGTGCAGGGCATCGGATTCATCGACGAGAATCGTGGGTGGATCGGCGGCAACAGTTCGTCTCCGGTGTACCGGACCTTTGACGGTGGTGAAACCTGGCAGGCTGAAACGCTGCGGCCGCGCCTCAATCGCTTCCGATTCCTTGGTGACACGCTGGGCTATGCCGTCGGGCGCAGGGTCCACAAGCTGGCTGATTGGAATGCTGTTGCCGTCGATCATCCGGGTGAAATCATGGCGCTGTCTCTGGCTCAGAACTATCCAAACCCCTTTGCGGATCGCACGACTATTCAGTTCACCGTTGCCACGCCGGATCGAGTGCGAGTCGAAATCTTTGACCTTCTCGGAAGGCGGGTCACGGTATTGGTCGATGGCGTTTCCCTTCCCGGCATGGGAGTCCTCGAATGGGACGGCCGGAGTTCAGGCGGGAGGCGCGTAGCTCCAGGCACGTATCTATACCGGCTGACTTCCTCGGGCGCAACCCGTACAAGAGCACTTCATGTGGCGAAGTGAGCGTGCATGGAGCCAGCCCATCGCCGTCGGAATCCGGGTTCGCCGAATACTGTAGTCCACGGAATTACATGACGAACGACGAGGAAGCGATATCAACACCTTTGAATACAACATAGCGGTGTTGCGCGCCGCGGTGGACGGTAACGGCCATGTGAATAACATCGAGTACATTCGCTGGATGCAGGACGCGGCCAAGGCCCATTCGGACGTTGTCGGTTGTACGGCTGCGACGGTTGATCTCGGCGCAACCTGGGTCGTGAGATCTCACCACATCGAGTATCTACGACCATCGTTCGAGGGAGAGAAACTCAAGGTTCGGACATGGATTTCGGATGCTCACCGGGTGCGATCGAAGCGGTTATATGAGATCTTATCGAAAGAGGGCGAGATACGAGCGAAGGCCTGGACCGATTGGGTTTTCGTTGACGTCCAGTCGGGAAGGCCAAAGCCCATCCCCGAAGAGATCATAAGTCTCTTTGCGAACTCGGGCGGCGCAGAATAATGTACCGGATTTCATTCTGGCGCATCGCAGTTGGCAACTTACTGGAAGATGCTTACTGTTGAAGTTCATTTGACAAATCTGAATTGGAGGCACGCAAGATGCACAAATCGCTTCTCGTCATTTCTGCGCTTCTTATTGGCGTCACGACCGCCGCGGCACAGGATCCGACTGTGGTCGACTCGGATCACTATGCCGTGGTCTTCGAGAACGACCACGTAAGAGTTCTTCGAATCACCTACGGTCCCGGCGAAGAATCTGTCATGCACGAGCACCCGGGACATGTGGCGGTCGCGCTGACACCAGGTACGTGGTCGATGACGTTCCCTAATGGCGAGTCAATGGAAATAAGTCAAGAGGCCGGAGAGGTAATCTGGGCTCCGGCTGGACCCCATTTGCCAAAGAACACTTTGGACAAGGCGGCTGAGGTGATCGTGGTTGAGGTAAAGGGTCACATGGAGATGGAGGCAATCGAAGCTGAGGAGGATTAGCGCAGCTGTCGGGACTGAAGCGGATGGGCGTCATGCCGCTGAGCCGGAACAAATCATGGTACTTCAGGGGGTGCTTCGGCGCCCCCTGAATTCGTTTCCGCGAGCATGGGCGTGACGTGGGTTTCCCGAGAACCACGGCCGGAAAAACGTCTTCTTTAAATTTGACCGCCAGCGACTGACCAAATTACTGTTCCAACGGGGCACACGAGTATGCCTATGAAGATGAAAGTGTCAGGTCTTGAGCCGACATCGGCGGAAATGAATCGGATGGTTTCGGCAGCCATGGAAAAGATTACAGGCCTGATTGAAGGTTTGCCTGAAAGTCCAGTGTATGTGGCTCCCGGCGAGCAGGGCGAACCCTTGAAACTAATCGAACAAATGCCGGAACAGCAGTCGTCACTCGAGTCTGCGCTGGAGTTCCTGTTCCATGAGGCGGCCGCGGTTGGACTGAAACCCAACTCCCCTGGCTTCATGGGTTACGTGCCCGGCGGCGGTCTTTTTCATTCAGCCCTCGCCGACCTGATTGCGAACTCTATCAATCAATACGTCGCCGTCGGAAACGTCTCACCCTTTCTCAATCAAGTCGAGGCAAATGTCGTTCGATGGCTTTGCGAGATTGTAGGCTATTCGTCTCACGCGCGAGGCTTCCTTACTTCGGGCGGGTCTATGGCTACGCAGAGCGCGATTACGACAGCACGTCATGCGTTGCTTGGAGAACAGTTCCTCGACGGTGTCATCTACTCGTCAGACCAGGTTCATCACTGCGTCACCAAGGCGGCGGTTCTAGCGGGATTCCCGCGCGCCAACCTTCGTATACTACCTTCAGACGGGGCCTCACGTCTCCAGCCGAGTATCGTTGAAGGTGCCGTCAACGAAGATCGGAAGCGGCACCTTCGTCCGTTCATGATCGTCGCCAGTGCCGGCACGGTCAACACGGGTGCGGTTGACCCCCTGGAGGAGCTTGGCGAGCTCGCGCGCAAAGAGGGTCTCTGGTTCCATGTGGATGGGGCCTACGGCGGGCTGTTCCGTCTCACCGATCGAGGGAAAGACATTCTGCGAGGCATGGAAACCGCCGATTCCGTAGTAGTGGATCCGCACAAGACACTCTTTCTCCCCTATGGAACCGGATCCCTACTCGTTAGGGATGGCTCGCTCCTTGCGGAAGCTCATGCGTCATCCGCCGACTATCTGCCTGTACTGCATGACACGCATGGCGACGTATGGGATTTCTGCGAGCTATCCCCCGAACTGACGAGGCCGTTCAGGGGACTTCGAGTGTGGCTGCCGATGAAATTGTGTGGCGTCGGTGTGTTCAGAGAGTACCTCGACGAGAAACTGGATCTCGCGAGATGGGCGTACGAACAGATCTCGAAGATTGAGGCGGTCGAAGTGATGAAACCGCCCACACTGTCGATCTTCGCTTTTACGGTTCGAAATGCTGACGGCAGTATTGAAGATCGCAATCGAAGGACACGTCGACTACTGAATCTCATCAACCAGAAGAACCGGGTTCATCTAACCGGCACAATGCTCCGGGGGCTATTTGTAATCCGTGTGGCGATCGTAGCATATAGAACGCATAGAGACCACGTTGAAATGCTCATCGACGATCTTGTCTCTTCACTTGTAGACGTTTGACGTTACTCACAGCATCACTTAGGCGCGACCTGACTTGAAATCAACTCTGAAACGAGCAGCAGCATTTGTTCGTGCGATCATGGGACGCGAGGTCTTTGTTACCAGGGATGTCCAGTGCCAGTGTATGCGTTTCGGGTCGGAGTATGCAGGTTGGGATGTCGCCACCGAATCACTCGATAACAACTCAATCGTCTACTCGTTCGGCGTGGGTGAAGACGTGTCGTTCGATCTCGCTCTCATCGATAGATTTGGCATGACTGTGCACGCCTTTGACCCAACACCAAGATCTATCCAATGGGTCAAGCGGCAGGACATGCCGGCCGCCTTTATCCTTCATGAGTACGGCGTTGCGTCGTATGATGGTTTAGCCACCTTCAGCCCACCGGAGAATCCTGACCATGTGTCACACACCATGCTCGAAAGAGCCTCGACGCGGGAAGCGGCGATCACAGTCGACGTAAAGCGTCTCGCCACCATTATGGCGGAACTCGGTCATGCCCGCATTGACGTGCTCAAGATGGACATTGAGGGAGCAGAGTACGAGGTCATTCGCGACTTGTTGGACGGACCAATACGGCCCGATCAGGTCCTGGTCGAATTTCACCACCGCTTCCCGGAGGTCGACGTCGACGAAACGAGTACTGCCATCGAACTTCTTCGGCAAGCGGGATATGCCCTGTTTTCCGTCTCGCCTTCTAATGAGGAGTTCTGTTTTGTTCGTCGGGGCGCGAGTGGTACCCGATGAAAATGAGAAGACGGGCGATCGATGGTCACCCTCCTCGTTCAAGTGAAGACCAAGACACCTGCCAGGCCTGCACGAAGTTCGGGCTGACCCACCGCATGCTCCGTCTTCTCAACGAAATAGGTGCCGTTGCTGACTGCGCCGACGGCGTCCTCGATAATTCGCTTTATAGCTTCAATGTCATCTGTGTCCCAAAGGCAGACGGCTTTCGTGCCTACAGGGTTTGGCATACTTTTACGCAGCCGCCATGTGACAATGATCGTCTAGCCACAGGATCTTAACTGCTTCATGATGGCCTGTACGACCTCGAGATGCCCAAGCAATGAGCGTGGTCTGTACAGCTTTCGCTTCCTTGACGTAGCATTGATTCCCGCCACCCCCTGAGACCTTGCCGTTTCAACGCGAGATTTGTTTTTTGCGACCAAAACAACCCTCGAGGTCCGATCACCGCCATACGTAAGACTGATCGACGACTTACAGTAGTTGCTTCAACGATCCTGGCTCACTGGTCGGAACTGACAACGATGTGGTGTCCGTCCTCAGAAGCCCAAGCAGTCAAGGCGGTGTCCAGTTCGGTGTCCTTAACGAACAGGTAGTCGGTGTCATAGGTTGACACAACGAAGAGGCTGACGCCTTTGTTAGCCAGAGTCGTCGAAAGTGAAGAGATTACGCCTGTGAGACCGGGGTCGATCGTGCCCACAACCCTTATGCAGCGCAACTCGCGTTCCGCCGTGGTTTCCATGGGGACCTGCGCCTGAAGGCAGATGAGCGACAACTCATCCGTTGTGCGAACGACGGCTGAGAAAGACCCGCATGCCCAATCAGGTATTTCGGCGTCGGGATCCAATCGACACATGGCGTAGGTGTCGTCTAGCAGCATTAGTCGCATGTTGCGATGCACTTCCCGCGAATACGGTCTCATACTTATGTCGAGGCCGCATCCCCAGCTCAGTTAAGTCATGAAATACCGGGATTCCCCGTCAATTTGCTGGTACCAAAATAACGACTGATTGTGCATCTTGTATGGCAACATCCGGTCGGAGCCCTGTTGGTCGGCGGTATGCCCAAATGGCATCATGCTGGGTGGTTCAGAATCGGTGTCTGGCTTGGAGGCACTATCGTGGTAGGACCACTAAGGATAGAATCGTTGTGTGCCAGAATTTTCTGGAACTTGTTGCGGCGGAACCCCCGCTATGTTGCGGTGATTCTGCCGATGTATGCGCTGAGCGTCGTTGCTCCAGTACGATGCCATTTTCTGCGTGCCGCGTACTGCTTCGCCCGCTATGCAGATGACTTGCTGGATGGAGACGAAGTCTCGTCCGGCTGTCCTCGCGAGCTGGTTACATCTCTGTTCTATTCTGCAGGGAGTGGCAGCGTTAGAGACTCAACCCTATCCCGTCTTGGACTGTACGTTCTAGAAGCACTAAGAGCAGATCCTGACACCGCCAAGCAATCAACCGACGCGTTGACCAAACTCGTCGGCGCCATGGTATTTGACTATGACCGGGCGAGATCGAAGGCCATCTTGACGCAAGCCGAACTGCGCGGCCACCACAACCGCACCTTCTGCAACGCTCTGACCGTCGCCCTCCATGTTGCAGGAGCACGATTCTCGGACGAAGACGTTAGGGCAGCGGCGCGAGTACAGGGATGCCTTTACACACTTAGAGATCTACCCCAGGACCTTGATCGAGGCATCATCAATGTCCCCGACAAAGTAGTCGCACTCTCGCGTCTGCAAGGTGCTGGGTCGACGCGACACAAGGAGTTGTGGGCTACTGCCGCGTACCGTGAGTGGATACGCCGCGAGTTGGAGCAAGGCGAATGTGGGATCGTGGAGCTTCGATGCATACTTCGGAATCATCGTGATTTCAAGTTTCGCGCTACGGTCTTCCCACTATACTGGGGCCTGAAGAGTCTGCCCGGCAAGGTGAAAAGAATGTATTCAATAGTCGACGAGAACGCCGCTGTACCAAGCGACACTACTAGATCAGCGCATGCCTCTTCTATTGTCTAAGTGGTACCTGGACTGCCAGAGTGAATCTGAGTTCGGTTACTATTACGTCGTTACGTTGGATATCGGGAGGTACTCGATATACCTCGCTGAGGTACATCACAGGTGGGGCGACGGACAAACTGATCTCTCGAGCGGCGGCTTTGGTGTAGACCGGTCACTTCGGCATGTGTCGTGCGGCGCTGCCGATCTCAGAATGGTTGATAATCGGATTAAGTTTGTCTATTCGGATGGAAACAAGGCATTTCAAGGGAGCTGGAATCTCAGCCGTGGCGCGCCCCTAGGTCCCGTCCGGCCGCTATACCGCACCGAGCGGGGATGGTGTGATTGGAGCATCTGGAGTTGCTGCTCGGATGTAAAACTCACTATTACCGACGGACAGCAAAGAACGATCAGTGGCAAAGGCTACGCTGATTATGTCCGACTGGCATTTCCACTATGGAGGATTCCCTTCAAGTCTATCGTTTGGGGACGCCTCTTCTCAGAAGCCGACTGGGTCATCTTCTTCAGGTTAGAAGCTCCGGATGGAAACACGTTTTGGGTTGACAGACGGGACAGAATTTACCGGACCGGCGGATTACAGGTGGAGTCATCACGAGAGGTTGGTGGGAAGCGATTTGTGTGGACATTGGACAGCGCGACTTGGGAGTGTATCGTCACGGACGTTCTCTACCAGGGCCGCATTCTTTCGAGTCGGCGAACGTCCCACCTGGTCCCAAGTCGACTACTCGAATGGCTTGGCTCCCACGGCTACGAGGAGAAGTACTTTGTCGAGGCTGAGTTGGATGGTATCGCTTATAAGGGGCCAATGGAGAGAGTTCGATGGTCATGACCGGAGATCCCGTACTGGAATGCCGAGGGCTGCAAAAGGCCTATGGTAAGATCGAGGTACTCAAAGGCTGCGACCTGAAGGTGTTTCCCGGCGAGCTGGTCGGGCTTGTAGGCGAAAATGGATCTGGAAAGACAACGTTAATTCGATGTGTGCTCGGATTTACGAAGCCGTCTGGAGGATCGACCGATATCGAGGGCAGAATTGGATATTGTCCCCAAGAAAACATTCTTAATCATGCGTATACAGTCCGTGAGCATTTAAAACTTGCCGAAACGATCTATGCACAACACGGGTCACTCGATCCCGGTTTTCTTAGAGACTTGGTGTCGCGGTTTCGCCTGGAGAAGTACTTGGACCGCTCCATTGGGGCGCTGAGCGGAGGATCCAGGCAAAAGGTCTTGTTCTTGACATCAATCCTGCATAGGCCAGATCTGCTGCTACTCGATGAACCTTATGAGGGATTTGACTGGAAAATGTACTTGACGTTCTGGGACACTATTCGACATCTATGCGATGCAAGTGCGTCCGTGCTTCTCATTACGCACTTCGTGTATGACCGGGACCGATTTGATCGCATCTACGAGCTGCGGGACGGAAAGACCTATGTCGAGGAAGTTTAGCTCGTCACCCGGTTTGCAGCTCTACGTGCTGTCTGCTAAAGAGCTGTGGCGCAATCGATTTGGAATGTTGCTTCTAGTCGTGATTCCGCCGACGTTCCTAGCCATTGTCGAGTGGACCTCCGGGACGCAGCTGCTTCCGATTGAACTCTACTATCGCCATGAGACGAGTCGAATTACTCTCTCCCAGCGGAACATCACTCTAGTATTCATAGGCGCTGCCGTCGGTGGATTTCTCACAGCGTACTACGCCATACTACTATTCCACAGAAGTTTCGAGTACTTCAAATACTGTATCGGAATTGGGCTATCGCCTATCAGTTTTGTTGCTGGCAGGTTCTCTTTCTTCATTACAGTCGTATTGATTCTTGGCGCGCTTACAACGTTAATGCTCGACTTAATGATCGACCTTGAGAGCCTGCTCGGAGTCTTTGTTGGCTTTCTACTTGTCGGAGCGATATACGGTGCCTTTGGTGGCATTGTAGGACTCCTAAGTCGCGATTTCATGGTCGCAATTCTGGGCGTCGTACTACTGGCGAATATCGATGCAGGATGGCTCCAAAACCCCGTCTTCTACACCACGGCACAGGAGTCGACTATCATACGATGGCTTCCGGCATTTCACCCGACTCAGGTGGTCTTTTCGGCGGCCTTCAGCGGCAGGTGGAACTGGTGGTCAGTGTGCCTCAGCATCTCGTACGGAAGCGCGCTGTTGCTGCTAATTCTGTTCGTAGTCAAGCTGAAGATCCGCCGCTTGAAGAGATGGTGGGCTTAACGCTATACGGTCCAAAACTGCTGCGCTTAGCCGCGAGTTTCTTCTACGTGGCAGTATTCGCGCTCATCTTTCCGGGACTCTACTTCGCGTTCGGTGCGTACGTAGATCAGTTTATTGGCGATTACCCGAGGCTCACATCGGACGCACGGGCGATCGTCGGTGCGCCTTTCGTGATTGCAGGCTGCGTTTTGGTTTCCTGGGCCACGGGCCTTCTGCAGAGCAAAGGCAAGGGGCTACCTATATCCTCTTTTCCACCTCAACACCTTGTCATGAGGGGCCCGTATCGGCTGTGTCGACATCCTATCTATCTGGGAGCTACACTCTTCTTTGCCGGAATCGCGACAGTGATTGACTCCTTGGGGACTGCTATCGTGGGTGGATCGATGTTGGGAGCATTCTATTTTTCGTACGCTAGAGGTATTGAGGAACCGGAGTTGGTGAGGCGGCACGGACAGGCTTACGGGGAGTATCAACGCACCGTCCCGCTCGTGATTCGTTTCCCTTTGCGTCAAATCACTCACAAACTAGCCGGCATACTTCTTGGAGCCACCTCCGCCGCAATAAATCATCCGCGACTTGCTCGCTACCGAGACCACATTCTGTTCTGGCGATACGGCATCTGGCCCGGCCTTGGAGTATTCATCGGCTTGGCCACGATGGATTTTGTCCTCCTTACGCAGGACATAGCGTCTCCAGTCAGATCTTTAATCATTCTCGTCTTAACTGGCACTGCGCTGCTGTCCATACGGATCACTTACAGATACGTCGTGGCTGTCGGAGAGCGAAGAACGTTTCGCAGTACCGCCGGCAAGGTCGGCTTCGTATCGTGGGGTGTGGTACCTGCGATCGCTCTCACGATCCTTGGATTTACATTGTTTAGTGATATGGCGCCCCATCTCATCTTGGACGCCTGCTTGCCCGCACTTCTGGTCGCTCACTTTTTCGGACGGATTGGCTGTGCGTTCTACGGATGTTGCTTCGGTAAAAAGACTGAGTCGGTCTTTCATCTCCACTACCGCGACCCGGTGCTAAAAGCAGTTCGAGAAACTGGAGAGCGCGAACTCAGGCTAATTCCAACGCAACTCTTGTCTTCGCTATATGGTGCTTTCGGTGCGATGCTGGTGTTTGGACTATGGATTTGCGTGCCACAGCCGTCCGGAGTTCCTTCGGCGTTGTCGCTGGTGTGGTACGGATCGTTCCGCATCAGCGAGGAATGGTTGAGAGAGCAGAAGCGATTGCTATTGGGTCTGGTTTCGCCGGCACAGCTGGTTGCTTTATGCATGTTGATATCGGGACTCGCCGTGCTACAGTTTGTGCCGGACAGCCCAATCGTTCTGCGCAAGGCGCTTCACGTCGAATCGCCCGTGATGGTCGCAGGGCAATTACATCTGCTGCTCAGCCTGGCCTGCGGAAGTGCAACGTTTGTACTGTTTAGCTACCACCGAGAACAGGTGGGAAAATGGAAGTCAGCACGACGGGTCTGAGACACGCGATTGAACGGCCGGAGTATAAAGACGGCCAACTCTGCTGGTCAGATTGCGATCTAAATGCAATCGCTGACGACCACGGGACTCCTGTACACGTTGGTAACACGTCGGTAGTCGGCCAATCCGTGCGCGCCTTTCGCGAACCCTTCCTTGCGCATGGTCTTCCTCTGCAAATACGCTACTCGGTCAAAACAAACCCCCTCCCTCTCTTCCTTGATTTGCTAAGCAACCTTGATGTTGGTTTTGAAGTCGTGTCCGGCTGTGAGCAACGACTGGTTCAGTCAATTGGTGTCCCTGCGGATAGAATCGTTGTAACGGGGTACTCTCACGATAGACAGCTCGTTGCTGCCGATGGGTCTTCTGCTTCGCAAATGATCTCGCTTAGCACAACGCAGCAGCTAGAGATGGTCCGTGACGCAGCGTCCCTCAGTAGCAGCCGGATTCCCGTCGGATTGACTCTGAATCCAGGCCTGCGGCGTGGGCGGTGGGATATTTCTCTCAATAACAGTCGTCCCCGTGGACCACTTGGTTTCAAGTCCGGGTCGTCTGAGTTCTACGCCTGTCTTCGAACAATCGAGGAGTCTCAACACCTCGAGTTGGTCGGATTTCACATGCATCTTGGCTCTGGGATTCAATCCGCAAAGCCTTTCAGCGCCGGACTTCGGCAACTGGAGAACAGCATTCTGGAAGCAACCCGTGCTGGTCATGTAATTCGTATTCTTGACATCGGTGGAGGATTCGGATCTCCCACGGCTCCCGTTCTGAGCGTGCGGAACGTAGTTGGCCCCTTCTTCGGATTGCCGCAGTTTCGCAAATCGTCCGCCAGGTTTGACCTTCTGCTCCACCGGGTGGCCAAGGAGGTGACAAGGGTTTTCAACCGACTTAAAAGGTGCGACCTGAGTCCGCCAGTGCTGCTGGCTGAACCCGGCCGTTTGCTGTCGGGGCCGTGCCAGCTGATAATACTGTCGGTTGAAGATGTGATCAGACGAGGTAAGAAGAACTACTTGCTTTGTGACGGCGGCGCCATGGCGCTTTCGCCTATGTTGGTCACGGAGAAGCACGATGTTCGTCCTCTCAGACTTACAGATGGTCCAAGCAGACCGCATGACATTCTTGGCAAGCTTCCGACTGCCTTGGATCAGGTCGCACGCAACGTGCCACTGCCGGAGATGCGGACTGGAGATCGGATCGCCTTGCTCGACACAGGCGCTTATTTCCTTAGCTTCAACAATACGTTTTCCGGACCTCGACCGGCCGTCGTTTGGATCGACAACGGTCGTGCGCGGCTGGCGCGTCGCAGCGAGTCGGAAGCGGAACTGTTCGCACGCGATCTTCGAGTGTAAGAGACAAGCAGAATGAGGTGTTTGGCGCTCTCGGTGGTCCTACTCGTTACTGAACTCGGCGCAGCTCAGAGTGTGCCCTGTCAAATCCGGCCGGTGTGTCGAGGGGCACCGATGTGCGACCCGGATGCTACCGGGCGACGACTACCTTCCTTGTGACCACGGTGCCACCGGCCTCAAACCTGACAAAGTATAGACCACTGGCCAATCCGCGAGGGCGGAAAAGGATCTCCTTGACCCCCGGAGATTCCTGCTCGTCAGCCAGCGTGACGACCCTTCTGCCAATCAGATCGTACACGTCGATGCGCACATGATCGGTGTGAGGCACGGAGTACCGGAGGGTCGCCTGCGTGGCGAACGGATTCGGGAATACACCGTGGACCGCGAACTTTGTAGGCAGTTCAAGCCGGTCGGCGGCCTCATTGCTCACTACCACGGGTCCCGAACTCGATGCGCCGACCACGGATACGCCCGGCCCATTCTGGTTCGCCGCAGGGTCCACGAAACCGGCACTCAACAACGTCACCAGATTTCCCGCCTGCTCCGAAAGATCAAGCTGGAATAGCTGCTGTTCGCCAAGGGTCTTGCCTGGTCTAGCACCAAAGTCCAGTGCGAGCTGGAACGCGCCGGGAGGCACGGCGAGCACAGACGATAGCTCGCCGAATGAAAGCGCGTCGAACGTTGTGGTCTCTTGCCCGATCAGCGAGAAAGTCGCTGCCGGTGCATCTGTCACCAGGTTGCCGGTAAGCACGAAGACCATTTCGTCATTCGTGACGACGTCCTGCAGATCTTCCGACAGGAAGACACCGAGCTCAGTCGATTCTCCGTCTGGATTGGGTGCAAACGCCTCCGGATCGGTTAGTCCACCCACCACTACCGCGCGCACCTCGTCCTGGCTGAGACGGAACGGCGTAGTCAGCAAGAGACCGTCGCTTGTCTCACCGCGGGCAATGGCATCTATGGCACTGGTTCTCTCGGCCAGCCCCAGCACCAGATTCCGTTCGGCGCCGATCGTAAGGAGCGGTGTGGTCTTGTCGAACTCGGTCAGCGTCGGGCAGTCCGGGATGTACAAGGGGCCTCCCTCACACGGGTCATCAGGAAATCCATCGACGAAGGCAAGCGGTCCACCGGACTGTTCCGCCCAGAGGATGACTGCGATCTCATCCGGAAAGAGAAAGCCATCCTGCCGAATCACCGTGTACTGCGTTAGTGCTCTGCTGAGCGGTGCAATGCGCACGAGCCTGCCCGTCCCGTCCGGATACTGTTCGCCGAAGTACAGGCCGTGTTGGGACAGAGCCGGTGAGGTAATGGTCTCCGCCATCGTCTCGAGAGTCCACCGTACTGTCCCTCGGGAACTGCCAACGGCGTTCACGGCAAAGAGTACTGTATCCGCGACTGGCATATACAATATCTCCTCGTCCGCCGTTGTTGCCAGGCGCCTCACGCGAATATTGCTTATAGCCGGCGCTGCTGACACCGCAGCGGGAAGTGTCAGGCTCCACCGAAGTTGGCCGCTTTCTGGTGCGACAGCAACAACTCGACCCGCACTATTGCCAACATATACCGTTCCGTCCGAACCGATCACTGGCTGAACAACGATGCCCGAACCGGTCTGGAAGGTCCACTGCTGGTTGCCCGTCGACGAGACTGCGACAAGTTGACCACCTTCCGATCCTACATAGACAGATCCGTCCGCTCCCAGCGCGGGACTACTGCGAACGGGTCCGCCCGTCGGAACGGACCACAGCAGATTTCCAGCGGAATCAATAGCGTTGAGCGAGCCAGCAACGTCACCTATATACAGGTTCCCGATTGCGTCGATGGCAGGCGTCCCTGTGAGGGAAGCAGTGGCCGCAAAGAATGGCGCCAGTGCGGACAGGCTATCGATTTCGCCGATCTCATTCACAGATGGAACAGTCTTGTAGAGCACCCCTCCCGTAAGGACGTACACCGATGCATCCGGCCCTATCGCGACGGATTCAACACAGCAATCCGCTAACACAGGCGTGTCTACGTCATCCCCTATCCGAAGGTATTCGAAGGCACGAAGACCTGTGAAGTTACCAGACAGATTTGACCAGGCAACAAATAGGTAGCCTGCGGTTCCGAGCACGGGGCCCGCGATAGCGTCAATTGTCGGAAAGGGGCTGACATCCCAGTCGCCTCCGATCGTGTCTCCAGTTTGGTGGAAGCGTTGAATCCACCCATTCGTAAGTCCGCCTTCGTACGATCCCACCCATATCCGATCTTCCGGCCCTATCACAGGAGCTACTGGGTTCGCTTTGAGCGGACGCCACCACTTCGCACGACCGTCCGCAGACGGAGCACCCAGCGCTCCCCGGTTGGCTGGGTCCCGCGATTCTTTCGGCCAATCCGACCTCGCGGTTCCACCCGGGAAGCCGTTGAAGTCGAAGTGGAAATCTTCCGCTACGGAGGTGTCGACGACGAATGGTTCAAAATTGTAACCGAGACGCTGCGGAAGGAATTCGAAGTTCGCGTCGTGTTCTACTTCCCGACTGAAGAAACCCGCCGCATTCGTAGTATCGGGTAGCCATCTATACACGCGCGCGCCACTAATGGGCGAATTTGTTGTCACGTCTCGGAGCGAAAGCGAAACCGTGTATTTCTTGATAGACGCGGTGAAGTTGAATGTCGTATCGCTTTCGATCAGAGCCACGTCAAGCCGAGCAGGCGATATGTCGTGCGACCGGAGGAACGGCGTGAGTCGTCCACTCCAGCCATACGGTATTTCGAAGGAGTAATCGCCGGATGAGTCCGTCGTACCCTCTGCCGATATGGCTATCTCTGCGGGCGTTAGCCCAGTCTGAGGCGCAGCGCGGACGTCAACACCCTCAAGACCAGTACTACTCTCCGTCACCATTCCGGTCACGTCGTATAGCCTGTAGCCCGTGAAATTGAAAGTCGTCGTTGAAGCAAACGAGGCAGACGCCGGTGAGAAAATGTAGTCCGCGAGTACAGGCGTGAGAGTCGCTCCTCCCGACCTCGGCGCCACAATCTCGTAGAACCCATTCGTGTCCGTGGTGTCGTCGACGCCAAACTCTGCGCTCTGCTGAATCACAACGGAATCCAACGGAAGACCCGTCTGCGCATCAAGAACCACTCCGGTAATGACGGCAGCGGGCGACATCCAGCCGGCCACGGTTGGCGCAAACCGGCGTATTCTGTCGTTGTTGTCGGCACCTAAACGTGGGGGTTCGCCTAATGGTCTGAACGGTCCGCCTGCGGCATTGCTCCACTTGTCATTCGGGTCCGACCACCTAGGCACACGTACGCACCAAGGCACATCATCATCCGAAAAAAGACCGTTCTGTTCGTCACAGTGTTCGTTATAGGCCATTATGGTCCGCCACTGATTGGGACCTGACGGTACCGTTGAGCCATTGCTTGTCATTACGTCTCCGGTCGAAGTCCAGAACTTTGGTGGGTTGACCCAGCCCGCGTCCGAGTTGGGACTTAGGCCTTCGACCTCTTCATCGTGTTCTGCGCCAAATAGATGTCCCAACTCATGCGTAAAGGTGAAGTTGGCTCCGAAGGCCGCGCCGTCCTCCGCAACAAAGAAGGCTTCATCCGGGTCTGGGTCGACCACAGCCCCAGCCCGCCCGGCACTACCGCTGAGTTGCGAAACGATAAGGCCCACGATGTCGGCACCATATCGGGCGCGAAGACCGAATAGGGCCGAGCTCGAACGACGCCCAATGGCAACCAGCCTGTCCAAATCGCGCTCAGCGTCCCGGGTCTCCCCGAACTGGACTTCTGCCACCGCGGCGAGCCTCAGTCGTACGTCCAGGAGCCCAGCATCAAATGTGAGATTCGTCAGGTTCACGACCGATCGAATTTGACTGATCATCGCCGAATCACTTCCGGCCGCAGCCCTGGCAACGGCTGTATACAAGACCAGGATGTCCACAACACTCGTCGCTCGTTTGCCAGCAGTCGAGTCATCGGGGTTGAACATCTGCTCGGTGACCTCGAGAATCGGAATCTCTTCCCCTTCAAACCGCGATAGATCACCGGTACCGGTATCGTTAACATTCTCAGGGAACGCAGCCGGGTCCATCTGGCTAAGGCGGTGGGATCCGTCGGGCAGCCTATTGATCTTGACCGCCTGCGTGCCTGCGCAACCTCTGGCATAGAGTGTCTCCGATGCCAGATCGATCTCCAGGATGACGTAATCCCCGCTACGATCCGTTCCAATCCACGATACATGACCGTCCGGCCAATTCTCCGTCCATCCTCGACTGACCAGTGTGAGACCTCCGTCAAAGAGAGGGAGCGCAATCCGGTCACCGACTCCGGAGACGAGATCCGCCAGAAGCCCGAAGTCGACAGCCACCGGGCGATGACGAATTACGCCTGGGTCGCCGCCGGGAGTCTCCGGCCCCGCGAAGGAGAACAGCGAGATGGCCGGATCAACCACCTCAACGACGACGGAGTCAGAAGTCTGTTCGCCGTCCGGATCTTGCGCTACGTATGTGAACGCATCAACACCCACGGCACCCCCATTCGGACTGTACACAACTCGGCCGGCGACGACCGCCGTAGTCCCAGAGGAACCGTCTGTGGCTGACACGAGCTGGAGAGAATCCCGATCGAGATCAACGTCATTCCACAGCACGTCTATCGTCACAGAAGAATCGCGCAGCGTGTACGCCACGTCCGGCCACGTCTCCGGGGCTCTATTGGCGACTGGCACGATGTCGACCACCACTTCAGTCGGGGCGTACGCGACATCAGCCTCGGAGCTAAACAGTATCGGCCCCTCCGCCGTTTCGAACGTGTCGACAACCGCCGACGCCGTCAGGATCTGGTATCTCGAGCCGTCTGGAAGCGGAGCTGCCGGATTCACCATTTCCAGACCCCCACCCAATCTCGCCGTGCCCTCAACATCGAGCCTGCTGGCGTCAGCACCGTCCATCAATATGCTCAGCGTGCCGGGTGCATTAACGTAGTCTCCTCGGATCACCAGCGTGCCCGGCGTATCGCCACCAGGGGCGATCGTGCCATTGTTTGTGAACGTCGCCTGCTGGATGTCCAGCACCGCAGTGCCTGAGATCACTCCGCCTGCCTCATTTGTCAAATGTTGCCCGGTGCAGCAGACAAGCTCACTGTTGGTGATCGAGATCAGGCCGGTGTTTATGACTTCCCATTCTATTCGACTGGCAAAATCTCCACCTGATTTTAAAATGGTGCCGGCGTTCTCAAGACGAGGGGCCTGAGTGCTTCCTGAAAACTCTGCCACGTTTCCCCACTGCTGGATGTCGAACGTTGCGCCCGGCTCGATTTCCATCACCGCACCGTTGCCACCCTCCAGGTTGCGCGTACCGGTATAGTTAGCTGTGGCCCCCGAAGGAATGACAAGCGTGAATCCATCAAGTCTCTTGGAAAAGCTTGCGCTTCCGGCGTCGCCCGTAACGTCGAGTCCGTCATTGAAGCGAATACTCCCGCCACCTTCAAAACTCCCTCCCTGCCATGTTGCCGCGCCGTCTACCCTCACCGGGAAAGCGGATCTCAAGGTATTCGGGGCAAAGCCCTGTAGCCAGCTGTCCGTTACCGTCAGGCGCGAGTTGAGCGTAAGCTCGGACAGACTCGCCAGCTCGAAACTTCTTGTCAGAATGGGATC